>JAVEYP010000036.1:0-9469 GCA_034003445.1 Desulfobulbus sp. | reverse complement strand
CGCCGCTGATCGTCGACAATGGGCAGACGGTTAATCTGCTGGTCGACAAACAGCGCCGAGATCTCACCCAGGGTCATTTCCGGCCCCCCGGTTATGGCCGGCGCGGTCATGATATCGCTGACCAGGTGGTTGTGCAGGGAAACCGCCATGCAGCCCCGGTGGTTGAGACAGTGGGCGATGATGGTCATGAAAGAGATCGGCCGTTCGACCCCCATGTGGCCAAGGAAGTCCTTTTCCGACAGCACGCCCACCACCCGACCGTCTGGGTCGATCACCGGTGCACCGGAGAAACTGCGCTCGGCCAGCACGGTCGCGGCCTGGATGAGGTCCATGTCGCTGCCAACGCAGTGGGCCGGCCGGGTCATGATGTCCGTTGCCCTGATCGATTCGCGTACCCGCCTGAGCGCGTGCACGTAGGCCACCTGAAACACCTCCCGAAAATCGTTGGGGGTGATGTCCAGATAGCCGGGGATCTCGCGCATGGCCGCAATTACATCCGCATCCGAGAGCAGGGTCGCGGTACAATCGTTGTCTGTCCCGGTGGACCGGTTTCCGTCACTCATGGCTGGTGCTCCTCTTTCTAGTGGATTGCACTGATTTACTGTTTATTTTTTTATTTTCACAGGGCTGCTCACCGCATTGTACCGGCAAAACCCCGTCCCTGCCTTGATGCAGATCAAAAAGGCTAAAAAAACGTGCACGTCGAGCGATCGCCACTGCACCCTTAAGCATTCTCCCGCAAGACGCAATCAAGCCCAGGTGGACAAGCGTGGTCGTCTTATCCGGCCACCTGGCGCACCGCCCGCAGACCGTAGCGTTTCATCCGCTTCCACACGGTCACCCGAGAAATACCGAGCACGATGGCGGCCTGGCTCTGGTTGCCGCCAGTGGCGGTGAGCGCTTCGAGCAGCTCGCGGCGCTGGCGTTCCTCCCGGCTGTCTGTGACTGCTGCCACCACCCCGGCTGGCTGCACCAAAGGCACAAGCTCCTCCCGGCGCAGGGTCGGCGGCAGGTGTTCGGGCTCGATGATCGGCCCCTGGCAGGTAACAAAGGCGTACTCAAAGGTGGAGCGCAACTCGCGCACGTTCCCGGGCCAGGGGTAGGCGATGAGCAGATTCATGGCCGCGGTGCTGATGGCGCGGATATCTCTGCCGGTGCGAAGCTGCATCTTGCGGAAAAAGGCCTCGGCCAGCAGCGGCACATCGCCGGGCCGTTCGCGCACCGGCGGGAGAGTCACCGGCAGGACGTTGATGCGGTAGAACAGGTCTTCGCGGAAGCTGCCCGCGCGCACCATGGCCTCCAGGTCGCGGTTGGTGGCTGAGATAATGCGCACGTCCACAGGCACCGGCCGGTTATCACCCACCCGCTCGATCACCCGCTCCTCAAGCACGCGCAGCAACTTGACCTGGGTGAGCGCAGGCAGATCGCCGATTTCGTCGAGGAAGATGGAGCCGCCCGAGGCTGCCTCGAACCGGCCCTTTCGTCCCTGATGGGCGCCGGTAAAGGCGCCGCGCACGTGGCCGAACAACTCGCTCTCCAACAGGGCTTCGTTGAGCGCCGCACAGTTGACCTTGATGTACGGCCCGTTGCTGCGCGGGCTGCGCTCGTGCATGGCTCGGGCGGCCAGCTCTTTGCCGGTACCGGACTCTCCGTAGAGCACCAGCGGGGCGTCCGAGCCGGCAACATTGTCGAGCAGGTCGTACAGCCGCTGCATGGGCGCGCTCAAGCCCACCATGCCGTGGAAGGTGTCACGGTTGTCCAACTCCCGCCGGAAGGCCTCGATGGCTGTATCGCGGGCGAGCAGACCACTCAGGTCGATAATCGTCTCCACCGCGCCAATCACCCGGCCGTCCGCGTCGCGCAGCACCGAGGCGTTCTTCAGTACCTGCACCGGCGTGCCGTCTCGGCGCACCAGGGCACAGCGCTGACGAGTGAGTAGGCCGTTGGCAAACAGCGAGCACCAGTGCGACCCGCCCGGCTCGCGCTCCAACCGACAGGAGGCGCAGTTGAGCGCGCCGCAGGAGCGACCAACGAGTTCCTCTTTAGCGAATCCCGTCATTTCGGCCAGGGCCTGGTTGACAGAGACAATGGTCCCGGACGGGTCGACGATCATCATCCCTTCCTGGATGGTGTCGACCACGGTCTTCCAGTTGGCGGTCAGTTCCTCGGTCTGCATGTGTACCTCGATTCGCATGGGGGGCTTGTGTTCACAAGGAAACACCTGTTTATTAACACCTCTTAACATGTGTTCCTTGCCCCGGACAAGAAACCACTGCCTGCCCCTGTGGAATGTTTGTTAGGAACGATGGTATCTATCTGAAAAATATTAATAAAACTATTGACACGGATTGGGCTCTGGCCCTGGCACGGTTCTTGGTACTTGTTGAGTACACCACTCACCACAACCACAAACCATCATGCGGCAACTGCACCTGCGGGGTGACGGCGATCCTTTCTCGCTGCTAAAAATCCTGCAAACAATACGCGACCTGGTCACGGGTGAGCAACTCGAGATCCGCAGCGATCACCCCGAACCCCTGGCCCAACTGCTGCGCCTGCTGCCCTCGAACCGCTGCCGGGTGGAGATGGTGGCCGGACCGGACGCACCGCCCGGCCACCGCCTGCTGCTCACCGCAACCAACGACCCGGCCCAGCCAAACAAGCCTTCACCCGCGCCGCCCGCCGGTGCGCCCAACCCGACTCCAATGGAGGACAGCCCCCAATGTGGAACCTGCTGCGATTGATGAGCAAAAATCTGGTGGTCGCCATTCCGGTGGCTATGGTCCTTGGCTTCTTGGTCGGACTGGCCGGCGACATGGCCTGGCTGAAGTCGCTGATCGTGCCCTTCACCTTTCTCATGGTCTACCCGATGATGGTGACCCTGAAGATCCGCGAGGTGTTCGCCGGCGGTGACCTGCGCGCCCAGGTGATCACTCAGCTGGTCAATTTCGCGGTGGTCCCTTTCCTGGCCTTTGGTATTGGCCTGCTGTTTTTCCGCGACCAGCCCTATCTGCTGCTCGGCCTGCTGCTCGCCGGCCTGGTCCCGACCAGCGGCATGACCATCAGCTGGACCGGGTTTGCCAAGGGCAACGTAGCCGCGGCAGTGAAGATGACGGTGATTGGCCTGACGCTCGGCTCGCTGCTCACGCCGTTCTATGTGCAGGCCCTGCTCGGCGCCAAAGTGTCGATGAACATGGCCGCGGTGTTTGGCCAGATCGTGCTCATTGTCTTTCTGCCCATGGCGCTTGGCTACGCCACCCAGCGGTTCCTGGTCGGCCGGTACGGCAGGCAGGTGTTCGCCGAACAGCTGGCCCCGCGCTTTCCCGGCCTCTCCACCCTGGGCGTGCTGGGCATCGTCTTTATCGCGCTCGCTCTCAAGGCACAGACGATTGTGAGTGCGCCTGCCCTGCTGCTGCAGATTCTCGTGCCGTTGCTGCTTATCTACGCAATCAACTTTACTTTGAGCACTGTGCTCGGCCGTGCACTGCTGCCGCGCGGCGACGCCATTGCCATGGTCTACGGCACGGTTATGCGCAATCTGTCTATCGCCCTGGCCGTGGCCATCAACGCCTTTGGCACCAAGGGTTCGGATGCCGCCCTGGTGGTGGCCCTGGCCTACATCATCCAGGTCCAGTCCGCGGCCTGGTACGTACGGCTCACCGGCCGGCTGTTCGGCCCGGCCCCTGAACCGGCAAAGGCCCAAGATCCGGTGCCGACCGAGCCTTGACCGTACCTCATCAACCCGCTTTTCCGTTATTTTCTCCACCCAATCTTAACCCAAGGAGCACCCATGAACAAAAGAGACAAACTCATTGTTGTCGGCTGCAGTGGTTCCGGCGGACCCATGGCCATGATGGCCCGCAAGCTCATGCCGGAGATCGACATCACCGTGGTCCGCAAGGAAGAATTCTTTATTGTCCGTTGAGCACTGCCCCACGTTGCAGCCGGTCTGGCTGCCAGCAAAGGTATTGTTGTTCCCGACAAGATGCTCGCTGACCAGAACATCACGGTCATCCAAGACGAGGTGACCCGGGTCAACCGCACAGCAAAAACTGTCACCCTGGCCGACGGCCGGGAGCTGCCCTATAGCAAGCTCTATCTGGCCACTGGGTCGAGTTCGTTTGTGCCGCCCATTGAGGGCCGGAACCTGCAAGGGGTCATGACCCTGCGCGGCCTGCCCGATGCGGAGCGCATCAAGGACCACCTGGCCACCACGAACACAAAGCACATCGTCTTCATCGGCGCCGGTTTCATCAGCATGGAGGCCGCCACCCTGCTCGCTGAGCAGCATCCCGGCGAGTACACCATCACCATTGTCGAACTCATGGACCGGCCGCTGCCGCTCATGCTCGATCCGGAGATGAGCGCAGTGGTGCGCGAGTACCTCGAAGGCAAGGGGTTGCATTTCCGCACTGGCGAGAAGGTCGAGCGGATTGTCGGTGACGGTACCCGGGTGACCGGGGTGCAGCTCGCCTCAGGCGAGGCCCTGGACGCGGACATGGTCTTCCTGAACGTTGGCGTCCGCCCCAACACGCAGCTTGCCGAGGACGCAGGGTTAGACATGGCCCGATTCGGCATCAAGGTGAACACCTTTCAGGAGACCTCGGACCCGGACATCCTGGCCGGCGGTGACTGCGTGGAGAAGTTCAACTTCCTCACCAAAAAACCGGCACCCGGCCAGTTGCGCGGGCCGGCTGTGATCCAAGGACGGCTGGCGGCCAAACGGCTGGCCGGCTACAGCATTGAGTTCCCCGGCGTGCTCGATGCGGGTGGCTGCAAGATGTTTGACCTGACCATCACCGCCACCGGCTTTACCGAAGAGAACGCGGCCCGCGAAGGCTACAGCACGGTCAGCGCGGTGGTCGATTCGCGCTCCAAGCACGCCATGATCCCGGACGTTAAGCCATGGAAGATCAAGCTGGTGTTCGACCGGGCCAGCCAACAGCTCATCGGCGGCCAGATTGTCAGCCACTCCGTGGCCATGGCCCGGGAAATCGATGCGATCACCGCCTTTATCCTCGGCGGCAAGACCATCGCCGACCTGACCACCTTCACCTCTGCCTGCAACCCGGACATCTCCGCTGAACCGAGCGCAGAACCGATCACCATCGCCGCCGAACAGGCCCTGCAGAAGCTGAAGAGCAGCTGACGCATCCCCTCTCCGACTGCCTGCGGACTCCGTCCTCCTCAGCGGGACATTCCCGTACTCCTGGAGTCCGCCGGCAGCGGTTCGCCCGACCACGGGAGCGGCCACCCGTACGCCGGGTTCTTTCGTTGACCCTGAGGTAGCGCGCCGCTATAGTCCAGGACTATCTTGCCTCCCCTGCCCCGGCCCGGAGAGTCCCATGCACCGCTTATTCTCGCTGCTGTTGCTGCTCGTGCTTGTTGCCGCCCCGCTGCACGCCGAGGTGCTGAAAATCGGCACCCTGCATATTGAAGACGCGGTCCCCCTGTTCCTTGCCGAGCGCGAGGGCTTCTTTCAGAAGGCGGGCGGGACAGTGGAATTGATCCCCTTTCTCAGCGCCCTGGAGCGCGACAGTGCCCTCACCGCCGGGGCCATCGACGGCGCCATTACCGACCCGCTAGGCGCGGTGCTGCTCGATCAAGGTCGCAACCTGCTGCGCATTACTGCCCTCTGCCTGGGCGCCAGCCCGCGCGAAGGGCCGTTTGCCATCCTCGCCGCGCCCGGCTCCTCCCTACAGAGCATCGGCGACCTGAAGGGCGTAGAGGTGGCCGTGAGCCGCGCCACCATCATCGATTACGTTACCGACCAACTGCTCGAGGCCCACGGCTTCACCCCGGCAGAGCGGCGTACCATTGACATCAAGAAGATGCCCATCCGCCTGCAGATGCTGCTTGGCGGGCAGGTGCAGGCCGCCACACTACCCGAACCACTCGCCTCCATTGCCGTAGGCCGTGGGGCACGGCTACTCGTCTCCGACGCGGACAGCGAAAAGAGCCTGTCACAAACGGTGCTTGTCTTCCGTCGCCAGGTCCTGGAGGAGCGCCGCACCGAAGTAACTGCCTTTTTCGCGGCCTATGGCTAGGCCGTGCAACTGATCAACACCACACCAGAGTGCTACCGGCCGCTGTTCGTCGACAAGGGCCGCATCCCCGCCGACCTGGCGGCCAGCTATCCGATTCCGGTCTACCCGAAGCCGACGCCATTCCCCCGCGAGCTGTACACCCCGGTGATCGACTGGCTCGTGGCCCGCCAGTTTACTCCGCCCCTGAGCTACGAACAGATGGTGGACCGAGACTTTCTGGGCGCCGACTGACAGATGATCGCCCTGGACAACGTCTGCCTCGCCTTTGCCCACGACGGCCAGCCAGTGGAGGTCCTTGCCGGGGTCAACCTGCAGGTGCTCGCTGGCGAGAGCTGCGCGATAATCGGCCCGTCCGGCTGCGGCAAGACCTCGCTGCTCTTCCTCCTGGCCGGCCTGCTCCAACCCGATGCCGGCACGGTGTGCGTGGTTGACCGAAGCCGCTGCACCGTCATCCTCCAGCACTACGGCCTGCTGCCCTGGAAGACTGTGGCCGCTAACATCGGCCTTGGTCTGCGACTGCAGGGCGCGGCCAAAGCGCGGATCAGCGCGCGGGTGGCTGAATTGCTTGAGGAGATGGACCTGGTCCGCTTTGCCGATCACTTTCCCGGACAGCTCTCTGGCGGCATGCAGCAGCGGGTAGGGCTTGCCCGGGCCCTGGCGATCGAGCCGCGCCTGCTGCTCATGGACGAACCACTCTCCGCCCTGGACGCCCTCACCCGCGAGCGGCTGCAGCAGACTATCCTCGATATCTGGCAACGCCACCGCATGACCGTGGTGCTCGTCACCCACAGCATCGAGGAGGCGGTGTTCCTCGGCCGTAGTGTGGTGGTGCTCTCCAGCCGGCCAGCGCGGGTGGCGGCCGTGGTCGCCAACCCCGGCGCGGGCCGAGCCGACTACCGGCAGAGCGATGAATTCTTCCATCGCTGCCTCCAGTTGCGCCAGCTCATCCGGGAGCAAGGCCATGCGCATTAGCCGTCGCGCCATTGTTCTCGCCGCGCTGATCCTCTTGGCCGGCTGGCAGGCTGCGGCTATGGCGCTTAACACCATGGCCCTGCCCGAGCCCTGGCGGGTGTTTGTCCTGCTCGGACGAAGGCTCTCGGACGGCAGCCTGGCCGGCCACCTGTTCATTAGCCTGGTACGCGCGCTGCTCGGTATCCTGCTGGCCCTGGTCGCGGCCGTACCGCTGGGCCTGCTCGCCGGCACCGAATCCTGGTGGGACCGGCGGCTGTCGCCCTTTATCTACCTGCTCTACCCAATCCCCCACGTGGTGCTGCTGCCGTTGGTGATCATCCTGTTCGGCATCGGCGACCTGTCCAAGATCGTGCTCATCGGCCTGATCGTCTTCTTCCAAATCCTCGTCACCAGCCGCGACGCGGCCCGGGCCATCCACCCCAATTACCTGCTCACCATGCGCACCCTGGGTGCCAGCCGGGCGCAGATCTATGGCCACGTGATCTGGCCGGCCACCCTGCCCCGCATCCTGACTGCGCTGCGGATCTCCATCGGCACTGCAGTGGCCATCCTCTTTTTCGTGGAGAGTTTTGCCACCAACCGTGGCCTCGGTTTTGTCATCATGGACGCCTGGGGCCTGGCCGACTACGAACGGCTCTACGCGGGCATCGTTGCCATGGCCGCCCTGGGACTGAGCCTATACCTGCTGCTTGACGCAGTAGAGGAGCGCGTCTGCCGCTGGACTCGGACCGCCTGAAAGAAATAGCATCCACCAAAAAAAATTGTTTTCCAAACGCTGTGCGGCGGTCACAGCGGGTCAAGGAAACCGAAGACCAGACGCCGAGGCGCGATGATACTCCAGAAGCGACCGATTTCTTCTTGCAAGCACTCTGAAATTCAATATATTGATCCGCCAGCTGACAGCCACCGAGCACTATCGAGATCCACGCCTGTCCTCACGCCCGTGCCGTTCCTCGTCGTTCGTCCCGTTGCCTAGCCTCCTGCCGCCGCCACCCCGAAACCGAAAGGTGGGCCGCCTCCGCTGGGGACAACGTCCGGCCGTAGTTTTCAACGCTTCCAGGAGCCTGCCATGCCATCCAGCGCTGATGTCGAACCCGTTGCAACTCTTGTCAGACCACGCAAAACCCAACCCTCCGCACGCCCACCCTGGCGCGGCCTCACCATAGCCGCTGTCGCCGGCCTGGTGGCCTGGATGGCCTTTCAGTTCCTCCCATACGCCGCGGAACCGCGCAAGGGACTGGCCCTGCTCATCTTCATCGGTATCCTCTGGCTGACCGAGGCCTTTCACGTGAGCATCACCGCCTTGCTGGTCCCGGTAGGCAGCGTGCTGCTCGGCTTTGAGGATTTCGGTACCACCAAGGCCCTGGCCGCCTTTGCCGATCCGGTGATCTTCCTCTTTTTTGGCGGCTTCGCGCTGGCCACTGCCCTGCACGCCCAGCGACTGGATCACAAAATCGCCCTCGGCCTGCTCGCCGCCGCCTCCGGCCGCATGGGCATCGCCTCCCTGTACCTGTTCCTTGCTACCGCCGGCCTGAGCATGTGGATCAGCAACACCGCCACTGCGGCGATGATGCTCCCGCTAGCCCTGGGCCTGCTGGCGGAGCTACGCAACGAAGATCGCAACACCAAGGTCTTCCTCCTGCTGGGTATCGCCTATTCGGCCAGCATAGGCGGCCTCGGCACCTTGGTCGGCTCGCCGCCGAACGCCATTGCCGCGCGCGCCCTGGACATGGACTTCGCGGGCTGGATGCGCATCGGTCTGCCGCTCATGGCCTTCCTCCTGCCGGTTATGCTGGTCGTGCTGTACGCCCTGTTCAGGCCTAAGTTCGGTGAACGGGTGAGCATCGCCGAGGTACACATTCCCTGGACGTCCTCACGCATCATGGCGCTCGTGCTGTTCCTTGTCACCGCGCTCGCCTGGATTTTCAGTGGTAACCTCTCCAGGTGGCTGAACATCACCAGCGCGGACACAGTCATCGCCCTCATGGCCGCCATTCTCGTGGTCGCTTTGGGGCTGGCCACCTGGCGACAGATTGCCGAAAATACCGACTGGGGCGTGCTCTACCTGTTCGGCGGCGGCCTGACGCTCAGCGCCGTGCTACGTGCCTCCGGCGCCTCGGCCGTGCTCGGCCAGCAGGTCGCAGTCCTGGTCGGGGGCACATCACCCTTTGTCATGTACCTGATTGTGGCCATCTTTATCGTCTACCTCACCGAGTTCACCAGCAATACCGCCTCCGCGGCCCTGCTGGTGCCGGTGTTTGCGGCCATCGCCGAACAGATGGGGCTGCCACCGAAGATACTGGTGCTGATGATCGGCCTGGGCGCTTCACTGGCCTTTATGTTGCCGGTGGCCACGCCGCCCAATGCCATCGTGTTTGCCACCGGCCATGTTCGCCAGCGGGAGATGCTCAGGGCAGGGGTAGTCCTCTACATCAGCTGCGCCGTGCTGC
>JAVEYP010000035.1:0-9610 GCA_034003445.1 Desulfobulbus sp. | reverse complement strand
TAGAGCGTTTGGCCATAAGGATATGGCGACCCCGCAGCAGATACCAGGAGGAGACGGAGATAACGAACAGGGCGCCCAGCAGCATGGAAGAGCTGGTCGCGTGAATGAACTTGTTGACCGCGTACGGCGAGAAAGCAATCTCGAAAAAGTTCTCCATCTCGAAGCGGGCGGTCTCTGGATTGAAGACCTGGCCAACCGGATACTGCATCCAGGCGTTGGCCACCAGTATCCAGACTGCCGACAGGCTGGAGCCGACCGCCACCATCCAGGTGGCAAACAGGTGGAACCCTTTGGAAACACGATCCCAGCCGAAAAACATGACCGCGAAGAAGGTGGCCTCTAGGAAGAAGGCGAAGATACCTTCAATAGCCAGCGGCGCCCCGAAGATGTCACCTACCATCCAGGAATAGTTCGACCAGTTGGTGCCGAATTCAAACTCCATGATGATCCCGGTGGCCACGCCGATGGCGAAGTTGATGGCAAATAGCTTCATCCAAAACTTGGTCAGCCTCTTCCACTCCTCGTTGCCGGTGCGCACGTAGATGGTGTGGTAAAAGGCGAGGATCCAGGAGAGGCCCAGGGTGAGCGGTACAAAGATCCAGTGGTACATGGCGGTCAGCGCGAACTGGCCTCTTGCCCAGTTCACCATGCCGAGGTCCAAATTTTCGATCATGGTCATTCTCCTTTTGCGAGGTTGCTGGAACCCTGGGGGGACGGGGTCAGCTGTTCGAGCACGTGGTTGGCTCGCTGCCGGTCGTCGCTAAACACGGTTGCCAGAAAATCTGGAAAGAAAAAAAGTTTAAAGACAGCAAACATAACAAACAACTTAATGAAGATAATTTTCCACAGGATACGCCCCACGGTCATCTGCCGGAAACCTTCCCGGTAAAATCGGTAGATTCGGACAGGGAGGGCGGCCCGGCGGCCCTGGCGCTCTTCCATGGCACAACTCACTGGAGTACGAAGGGGGTTGGCGGTCGGTCCGGGCGGGGCCAGCAGCGACTGACAGAGCGGCGGCGGGCCCGATTAGAATCGAGTCGGCCAGCAGGGAGCGCATATGCTAGTCCTGGTCCATCGCATCGTGCAACCAACAAGGAAAGGGGAAAACTGAAAGAAAACATTTTATGCCATATCGCTCCGCCTGCCAACAGGAAATACCTGCCGACCAGGCACATCGCCCCCGACGAGGTACTAGCGCCGGATACGCTTCAGGCGGTCGACGAGCGGCCTTCCTTCTTGAGGATCCGCTCCCGTTTTCTGCCCATCTCCGCCATATCCTCCAGATAGCGGTCCGCGTGGTCAAGGTAGAAGGACAGGGCCCGGGCGAAGTTCTTGTCGACCAGCCCGTTGACAAACATCTGGCTGATTTTCCGCTGCCGCTTGAGAACCAGCTGCGAGCGGTAAAAGATCAGCCATTCCTCGGCGGACATGGCGACGATGGTCTGCTGCAGCGCCTTGCGCGCCCGTGGCTGGTACATCCAGATATACATCAGGTCGAGCGCGTTGACGATGAACACCTTACGCAGGTCCTGGGCCTCGTCCCGGATGGCAGCCAGGAGCGCCTTGGGTGATTGAAGCAGGTCGAGGACATCCTCCTCAGGCAGGAGCACGTCGAGCCGGGCGAACACCGCGAACAACTGGCTGATCTTGGTGCGGTAGTCGGCCAGTCGGATGCGGATGTTGTTCTGCCGGTCGGCCAGTCCCTCAATCACCCCGGCAACGCAGTCCGAAGAAAACTTGGAGATCACCGCCGCCCACTTCTGCAACTCCTCCTCCACCCCGGGCACCATGGCCATGTGCAGGACCGAGGCCAGCGCAGCATTGCAGGCGATGGCCAGCGGAATGGACAGCAACGAACGAAACAGGTTGCCCACCGCAGCGCTGCGCGGTAGCCCGCGCAGAATGTTGTGGGAAAAGATGTAAACGCCGTTGGCTAGGGCCATGGCCGAATAGAGCAGCAATGGACTAGTCGAGATGGTAATTCCCATCTGTCCCTGAAGCAACACCGTCTTCACCAGATAATCGAGCAGGGGCACGGAAAAGCCGGTGTAGAGAAGCGAGTCGGCGATCCGGCTCCAGCTGACCAGGGAGTTCCACAGCAGCAACGGCGACCGCTTGAAGCCTCCGCCACCAAGCACGGACTGGATGATGTTGCGTACCCCGGTTATACCGAACCAGAGGAAGGCCCCCAGGTAGGCGAGCACCCACCAGTCCTTGGTGAGACTGAAGGTCAGGAAGGCGGGGATAAAGCCAACAACCACCTTGAGGGCGTTCAGTAGATAGGTGTTGCAGTAGCGCAACGGCCGGCCGATCCGCTCGTCGTTGCCCTCCCGGGCGGGGTGGGTATCGATCTGCGGGGAGCGGTGGATACCGCCCAGGATGGCAATGTTGCCCTCAGTGCCTGGGTGGATAACGAACCGGTCCAAACTCCAGTCGTGCCAACGGCTGCCACCCACGAACTCCGGCAACCGGCCGAACAACCGACGGAACCATAGCGGCCCGGCGGATTCTGAGAGACGCACATAGCGATGGCTGATCATGTGCGCCGTCACCGGGACGAGAAGCGGCTGTCCTTCGTGGTGGTCGCGCAGTACCTCACGGCAGGCGCTCCAGGGCAGCGTGTCGAGCACCACCAGCCCCATGCCATGTTCCTGCTGCGACTGCCCAGTGGAGCCGGAACCGATGCGTGAGCCGAGGTAGCGCTTGTTGTAATAGTTATGGAAGGTCCCAATATGGATCAGGATGTCGAGCAGCGCCTCCTTGCGCTCGTTCATCGCGGCTAGTTCGGCCTGCAGTCGGCCCTGCTCCCCTGGTGTGCATTCTTGATCCTGGTCCTGCTCGCATTTTTTAGCCACCACCTCGAGGCTACGCTCGTACTCCCAGATAACCGAGCGGATCGCCCGCGTCAAAATGATGACGTTTTCCTCGTTGAGCGCCTTCTGCAGCATGTTGATGAGCTGATAGTTGCGCGCAGGGCTGGTGATGTCCACCGCCTCGCCGGCGAAACAGCTGCCTCGGTCCGCCGCCTGAGAGGTCATGCCGTGGCCCGCATCCTTGAGGTTATAGGTTTCGATGTGGGTGATGCGGCCCTCGCAGATGTAGAGCAGCTCCAGGGTGTCCTGGATGGTGAGGTTGCTCAGGTTGAGGGTAAAGCGGGAGCCTGGGTGCATGCCGGCCAGCCGGCCGAGCAGAGCCGGCGGCCCAGAATGGAGTAACGACGGCATACCTTCATCGTGGGGCACAGCGGGGTTGTGCAGGCCCGGGTTGCTGCAGGGCTGGAGAAAGCGGGCGATGATCGTCTCCAGGTTAAGGCGCTCCATCCTCGCGGCGCAGGCAGCCAGCTCCCGGTCTCGCCGGGCAGTGTCGTGCGCGTACTCGGCGTGGATCCGCTCCACCTCGACCTCAAGCAGGACGCGGCAGTGATCCTGAATGTACTTGGAAAGGTGCAGCAGCGATGGCTGACCGGTGTCCACGTAGCGGAGAAAGTCGGCCTCGTCCAGTTCCTCGCTGTCCACACCCAATTCAGCGTCAAGCATGGGTCGGTGACGACGATTGAACTCGCTGAGGACCTCGAGCACGTAGCGTCGCTGGTATTGGGACACCTCTCGTCCCTCCTCAAGCAGCGCCCGCACCGGCTCCTCCTGCAGGAAACGAAGCAGATCGTGGTCGTCGAAGAAGCCCTCCAGCTCCCAGACGAAGCGGATGAACTTACCGCGGAAGCGGGCCCACAGCTCGATTCCGATGCGCACGTGGATGTCGAGGATCGAGGCAGCCTCGAGCAGTTCCGAAACCACGCCCTCCTCGACGTGGTTGTAGTAGACCACGGTCAGCTTGCGGATGCCCTTGATCCAGGCGTCCATGAGTAGGTGAGTGGGCGATTTACGGCCCTTAGTGTTGGCGTCGTGGACGTGATCGTCAAAGGCGAACTGGTTCCAGGCCTCGGGCATTTCCAGCAGGTGGTGCCGCCGCAGCTCCGCCTTGACCAGCGCCGGCTTGCCGGTGTAGACCATGTGGAAATCGTGGGCCAGCTTAAGCTGCCGCAGTGCGTTGCCCCGGCTGCGGACCAACTCCTTCATGATCTGCATGAGCACGCGGGCGGTGTTTTTCTGAAAGTAGCTGGTCGAAGAACTGAACACCTCGTCGCGCAGGCTGCGCAAGGCGACCAGGCGATCGCGCGCCTTGCCGGCCTCGAGCGAACCGAGCAGGCCGACGATGGCAGAGGCGATCCGGAGCCCTCTGGGCGCGGCTATCTCTTTGATGCCGCGCGGGTGCATGTAGGGGGCCATGAGCGAGCTGAGCGATTGCTGCTGGTCCCCACGCCCGAGCACTTCGTTGACAATGGCGAGTAGCTTGTCGTCGTTGGCGTTGAAAAACAGCCACCGAGCCTTTCTTTTCATCAAGTACCGCTCCCTGAACCGAGTTGGTCAACGGCCGAGGCCGTGCCAGCAGACTGATGGTCGCCAGCGGCCGCACCCTCGCCAACACGATAGTGGAGGATCTCCGGGTCGGTCAACGGCCGTGAGAAGAAGGAACCCTGCGCCTTATGGCAGCCCGGTGAGGGCGTCGTCTTGGCGGTCGGACTTGAGCAGGCGGGGGGTCTGGCCGATCACCTGGTGGGCAGGGTAGCCTGTGAGGATCGTGGATGTCTTGTTCACCGCCAGGTTCTTCAGCTTTGTAGTGGTGATGAGGATCCCTTGGCCGGCAATAGCGAAGATCTGCCGGTAGACCTGCAGAAAACGCCCCGCACTGCACCTGCGCTGCGTCCCGCTCTCAGCCACCGGGCCAACTCCCGAACCAGGACCACGGCATGACGGCAGACGAAGAAAAAGGCCGCAACCAGGGCCAAGCGTTCCGAGGATAACTGAGTGGAACTGATCGGGATGCGGCTGTCGAGCAGCGGCGCGACGACAAACAGCATGCTGTCCGCAAACACCATCCGCGCTATCGACCACTCTTGCCAACGAATCATCATCTGCGCTCCTGGGCCCGCTTCAAATCCCTGTACGAACCCTCTCACCGCCTCAGCGCAGGTGATACGGCCTCCCCCCGCCTGGTCACCGTCACAGCCCTTATCGGCACCATGTCGTACTGTCTAGTTAATGTATCCTACCCTTTGGAAAACTCAATCATTTTTGCCCAACTGGCCTCCCGCGTCAGAGCGATAATCCAGTCTCAATCAGCCCAGTCTTATTGACAAGACTACCCTGATCGGGGATTTTAAGAATCTGTTTCGAGCGTGGCCGAGCATGCGACAACAGCCCCGCTCAATCTCACGTTCCCTCCATCACGAACGGAACTCCTCCTATGAACACTCACCTGCAGATTATGCGCGTGCGCATCGCGGCGTTCTTTCGGAAAACCTGGGTCCGTGTGCTCATCGTCCTAGCGTTGTGCATCGTCCTGTTCATTCTGCTGCTACCCGTCGGCCTGCAGAAGGGACTCCAGTACTGGCTGCTGAAGAACGGTGCCGACACAGCCCAGGTTGGCAAGTTCGCCGCCAACCTGTTCACCGGCCGGTTCGCCATCCACGGCATGGAGGTCGATCGCGAAGGAAAGAACGTACTCAGCGATTCGCTGCTCGCCTTGGACCTGAACCTTGGCGCCCTGTTCAGGAAAAAGGTGCTGGTGCAGCGGGCCGTTTACGAGAAGGCGACCATCGACATCGAGCAGTTGGCCGACGGCCGCTGGCGCTACACCTCCTATTTGACCAAGCCGAGCAGCGACATGGTGGAGGTGGCGGAGAGTAAGAGCGCGTCTTCGCCCTGGACGGTGCTGGTCAACGAAATGCGCCCGACCGATTGTGTGGTGCGCCTGAAACCTCCTGACCTGCAATTGACCCTGGCCATCGACTCGGCAGCGCTGGACGGGTTCGATACCGCGCCCGGAGCTGAGGGTGCCAGCTTCCATTTTAAGGGCCGGGTCAACGACGCGCCGCTGGAGGTCCACCTGGACCGGCTGCAGGTCCTGCCACACCTTAACCTCAACGGTTCGCTCAGCCTCGCCGATTTCGACCTCGGCCGCCTCGCAACCCTGCTCGCCCCAACGGTGCAGCCCTTCACCGGCACGGTTGGTGTGGACGGCCGATTGCACCTCAGCTTACCGGCAGAGGGCCCTCGGGCCGAATACGAGGGCCGCCTCGACCTAACAGGGGTCGATGTCGGCATCGTAGAAACAGCCCTCACTGAGCAGAACCTCGTCTGGCAGGGCACGGCAAGCCTCACCGGCAGAGAGACCGGGGACACCGTCAAGGTGGACGGCACCCTGGAAGCCCAGGACCTGGCCATTGACCTGCCGCAGTCCTCGATCTTATTTAAAACCGGTACGTTTCAGCTCAAGGGTCCGCTCGAGTTCACCTTTGGCAAGCGGTTCAGCCTAAGCAGCGAGGCCGCCCTGTCCCTCGATACAGCAACCCTCAGCATGCCCGCCGGAGCGCTCGCCATCGAGACCACCGGCTGGGCAGGCAAGCTGACCTGTGCGGCAGGAGCCACGGCTGAGGCCCCCATGAAGATCGTCACCAACGGCTCCTGGAAGACCGGGGGCCTCACCTTCACCCAACCCGAACCGGGCCTGAGCGTACGCCAAGGGGAAACCCTGCTCGAAGGACGGAGCGAAACGACCCTGGGAAAGCAGCTCCAGGCTGGTTTCGACGGCCACCTGGGTCTTGCTGACCTTGATCTGCGCCTGCCCGATCTGACCGTTGCCGAAAAGGCGCTCAGCTGGCAGGGTGCAATCGGTTACAACGATGCCAACCAGCCAACCGTCAGCCTGAACGGCGCGCTCGACGGCCAGGGGTTAACCCTCGCCCTGTCGGCTGATGGAGGGGAGCCGCTGCTCAGCATGGAGCAGTTCGCCGCCAGCGGCATCGAGGCGACCACGGGCCAGCGATTCACCGTACAGAGGGTCCAGAGCAAGGGCATCGCGCTACGCGTGGACAGCGACCTGCCGTTGACCCTGCAGGTCCCGGAGGTCGTGGTCGCCAGCGTGACGAGCACAGACTGGCAGGCTTTTTCCGCCGGGTCGGTAACGGTGCACAACACCCGGGCCGTGCCCCAGAACGGCCAAGGGGAGTTTGGTGCGCTCGCCGAGCTCGCCATTGATCGCCTGCAATACGTCGGAGACGGCCAGGTGAGCGCCGCCTCGGTGCAACTCGCAGACCTGCAACTGCTGCCGGACGCAACGGGCGCAATGGATCAGGGCGCGCTGCGTCTCGGCCAAGCGCGGCTCACCGCGCCGGTCTGTTCCGCGGACAAGGGGCTGGGCGCAGAATCGCTCGTCTTCGCCGACTTCTTTGCCCAACTGGTCCGCGAAAAAAACGGTGGCCTGCGGGCAAACAAACAGCTCGCGGCCATGCGCTCCGCCACTTCCACGAAAACCGGTGAAACGGCCAAACCCGCAGCGCAGCAGGCCCCGGCCACCTCGTCAGTCGGGGGTTCTGCGGCAGGAGAAGTGGCCATCAAAACCGTTTCCCTAGAGGGCAAGAGCGGCCTCCAAATCGAGGACCACTCGCTGGCCCAGCCATTTCTCAGCGACATCAAGATCAAGCGGTTCGTGATCACCGACCTGTCCACCAGCCCCACTGGAACACCGGCGACCATCGATCTTGCGGCTGTGTTGGACGAACGGTCGCCCCTGACGATCAAGGGGACGATGACTCCGTTTGCCAAGGCCCCGGGCGTCGACGCGGCCGTCTCGCTGAAGAACTACCCACTGTCCCGCCTGTCGCCGTACGTCATCCAGTCGGTCGGTCTGGCCCTGACCAGCGGTCAGCTCAACCTGGCCACGACGGTCAAGGTCGCAGACGGCACGATGCGCATGAAAAATGGCATCCACCTAAAAAAACTCGAGACCGCCACCATCTCCAAGGAACTGGCCAGCCAGTTGGACAACCGCCTGCCCCTGCCGCTCGGCTCAGCCATTTCCTTTCTCAAGGACAGCAACGGTGACCTTAAGCTCGACATCCCCATCCAGGGACCGCTGGCCGAGCTCAACGTCGGCATCGCCGACCTGCTCATCACTGCGCTCGGCAAGGCGATCGTGCCGGCGGCCTCTTCCTACTTGATGTACGCCCTCGGTCCCTATGGGGCGCTCGCCTATGTAGGCATGAAGGTCGGTGAGAACATCATGAAGGCGAGCCTGGCGCCGGTGATCTTTCCAGTCGGGGAGAACGAACTGACCACTGAGCACCGCACCTACCTGGAGCAGGTCGCCAAGGTCCTGAAGGACCGACCCAAAATGGAACTCAACCTCTGTCCGGCAACGCCGGCCTGGGAACTGCTCTCGAAAAAGGAACGGGCAAAGGCCGGGGACAAGAATGTTCCCCTGGACGAGCTGGACCGCACTCAGCTTAACCGCCTGGGCCAAGAGCGCGCCCAAGCGATCCTGGCCCGCTTAACCAACGCTCACGGCATCGACCAGGCACGGCTGATGATCTGTGAAACGAAGATACTGACGAAGCGCGACGCCCGACCGGTGGTGGAACTGCAGTTGTAGGTCCGGAAATAAGAAGATGGCCGCCCGGCATGAGCGCCGGGCGGCCATCTTCTTATCGGTTCTCGGCAAGGCCGCCGAGCCGGATCACCAGGTCCGGTAGCAGCCGGTATCTAAGTGGACAAAATTTGATTTGGCGTAGTAGCCAATGCCTCCGCACTTCATGTCCACAGCGCACTCCCGGATCTGCCGGGTGCTGATGCTGTCGAGACGGATGTCAATGGCCCGGCCTTCCATGTGCAGGCTGTGTTCAGCCACCCCGTTAGAACCGCTGCGCAGCATGTTGTTGGTGCGTGGCGAGCGGAACCCGGAGAGCACCTCATAGGTGCCGCTGCGGCCCGTCTCCTGTTGGATGGCCCAGAGGATGTCGAGCAGTCTGGGGTCAATGGGACAGGTTTCTCCGGTGCGAAAATCGCCCAGAAAACGTGTGACCTTGGCCAAGGCGATGGGATTATACATGTCACCCCAGGCGTAGGCAATCTGCAGTTCCTGATTAGTGTGGGCATGAAACAGGGACAGGGAACGCTTACCCGGAACGACCGCGGCCAGACCTGTGCCAGGAATGGAGGCGGCGGCGAGGCCCAGGGTGAGTTGACTGACAGTGCGCAGAAACGAACGGCGGGAAATAACCGTGGAGGATTGTCTTTTTGTAACCATTATTTCCTTTCTTCAAGGGGGTTTATCCAGCATAATGAAACAGCCGATCGGCTGTTTCATGCCGGGTGGTTGCGACCAAAAGGTGCGCTATTAGAAAGAATGTTCCTATCATTGTCAAGTTTTCATAGCGAAAAAGAGATGCTGGCGCAGCCTGTTAGCGAAATATCCTGTCGTTTTTTCTCATATTCTCGAGCAGCTGGCCACGGGTGGCGACCGTCCCGCAGTTGCGATGCGGTCAAAGAGAGCGTATGCTGACTGCTGGTCCGGCCCGATGGCCGGAATTCCTGGTCGGTGGCCCGTTGCCGGTCCGACCATCCTCGCCATCACCGTGCACGAGGGCCATGATTCGCATTATCTCTGGCGGCCAGACTGGCGCCGACCAAGCCGCCCTGGACGCTGCCATCGCCTTAAGCCTACCCCATGGCGGCTGGCTGCCGAGAGGCCGCAAGACCGAATCCGGTCCCCT
>JAVEYP010000034.1:0-9618 GCA_034003445.1 Desulfobulbus sp. | reverse complement strand
CGCCAGGAGTATGTCGAAGAGGTGATCGACATCCTTCACCGTAAGCTGAAGGCTGCCGGCGTTGTCCCAATGCGCATCATTGGCCGGCCCAAACACCTCTATTCCATCCATAAGAAACTGATGGTGCAGAAGATCCCGCTGGAGCGGGTCTACGACAAGGTCGCCTTCCGCATCATCGTGCGTACCGTCAAGGAGTGCTACCAGGCCCTGGGCACTGCGCACACCGACTGGCCGCCAGTGCCGGGCCGCATCAAGGACTTCATTAGCGCGCCCAAGGCAAACAATTACCAGTCCCTGCACACCACTGTCTCCGGACCTCGCGGGCACTTCATCGAGATTCAGATCCGCACCGAGGAGATGGACAGGATCGCCCAGGAAGGCGTGGCAGCCCACTGGGCCTACAAGGAGGGGCAGCGGATCAGCAGCGGCGACGCCCGCTTGTTTAAGGATCTCAAGAAGTTTGTAAAGGGCCTTCAGGAGGTCGAAGACCCGGGTGAGTTCATGGATTCCCTCCGGGGCGAACTCTTCGAGCCGGAGATCTACGTGCTCACCCCCACCGGCGAGGTGCGCGAACTGCCTCGTGGCAGCACGCCCATCGATTTTGCCTACGCCATCCACTCGGCGGTTGGCGACACCTGCGTGGGCGCCAAGGTCAACGGCCAGATGGTGCAACTCCGCTATGAACTGCAGAGTGGCGACATCGTCGAGATTCTCAACCAGAAGAACCAGCACCCTCGCCGGGCCTGGCTGCAGCTGGTCAAGACCGGCCGGGCGCGGGCGCGAATTCGTCAGTACCTCCGCCAGGAGGAGCGCCAGCGGTCACTCAAACTCGGCCAGGAGATCTGCGATCGCGAATTGAGAAAACACGGTCTCAACCTTGGTGCCCTGCTCAAGAGCGGCCATCTCCGGCTGCTGCTCAAGGAACTGCGCTGTTCTTCGCTGGATGATCTGCTGGTGCGCGTGGGCAATGGCTCGATTGTCATGTCGACCCTGATCCGTATCCTCCAACCCGAGGAATTTCACGAGGCCGAAGAGAAGCGCCGGGCCGAGGAGATGCTCGAACGGGCGCAGCGGGCGCGGGACAACCGTGCCCCGGACAAGGGCGAGGCCATTAGCATCGACGGCGTCAAGGGGCTGCTCATCAAAATCAGTCAGTGCTGCCACCCGGTACCGGGTGATCCGATCATCGGTTTCATTACCACCGGTTCGGGCGTATCCATCCACAAGGTGGATTGTGCTAACTTGCTGGCCACAGACCCTTCCCGCTGGATCGAGGTCAGCTGGTCGGGCAGACCCCAGGCCACCCACCGGGCGGCGTTGCTCATCCGGGCGGAAAACCGCAAGAGCCTGCTCGCCGACATTAGCGGCACGATCAGCGCTGACGATGCGGACATTGTTGAGCTGAACGCGCGCACTACCATGGAGAACATGGCCGAACTCGAGGTGATCCTCCAGGTGGTCGATCTCCCGCACCTTCAGCTCCTGCAACAGCACCTGATGCAGATGCCAGAGGTGCTCGAGGTGCGCCGTCGCTGAGCCGTCGCGCTCCGGTCCGGCCAGAGGCACAGCAGGGTGAGGGCACAGGCCGTATGTGCGGTGTGCGGCAACGAGATCGACCTCGTGCTGGGCCAGTGCCCGTACTGCGGGGCCGAGCGGACCGCGCTCGCTTCCTTCGAGACCGGGCCGCCGCATCGGGAGGTCAACCTCGAGAAGGGCATGCCGCCAGTGGCACTGGCCATGGACCGGCTGGGCATCGAGCTCGCCTTGGCCGCGGCCCAGGGTACCCGGGTGCTGACCCTGATTCATGGTTATGGCTCAAGCGGCGAGGGCGGCGCGATCAAGTTGGCAGTGCTGCGACGGCTCGAATTCCTTCGCCACACCGGCCGGGTACGGGAGGTGGTCCCGGGCGAGGCGTTTGAAGGCCGTTCCGGTCGGGGCCGCCAGTTGCTGCGCCGCTTTCCGTTCCTCGTCTCGCATCGCGATCTCAGCCGCGCCAACCCTGGCATAACCCTAGTCATTCTCTGAGGGTCGCACCGCCCCGCGACCAGCCGTCCTACCCCTTGCCGCGAGGTACACCCATGCGTCACGACCATCGTTCCGACAACCGACTGCGCCCGATTTCCCTCGAATATGGGGTTCAACCGCACGCCGACGGTTCCGTTCTCATCAGGATGGGCGGCACCCACGTGCTGTGCGGCGTTACCGTCGAGGACAAAGCGCCCCGCTGGTGTCAGGGCAGTGGCCGCGGCTGGATCACCGCCGAATACGGCATGCTGCCCTGTGCCACGCATAGCCGCGGCCGGCGGGGGGCGGTGAGCGGTCCGTCGGCCCGCAGCCTGGAGATCCAGCGTCTGATCGGCCGGTCGTTGCGACTGATGGTCGACCTGGGCCAGCTCGGCGAGCGCACGCTGCGGGTGGACTGCGACGTGCTCAACGCCGACGGCGGCACCCGCTGTGCCTCGATCACCGGCGGTGCCTTGGCAGTCCGCCTGGCGCTCAGACGGATGGTGGAGCGCGGCCAGTTAGTCGACCTGCCGGAGATCCTGTCAGTGGCCGCGGTGAGTGTGGGTGTGCTTGACGGTCGGCCGATGCTTGATCTCGACTACGCCGAGGACTCGGCCGCGGAAGTGGACGCGAACTTCGTGATGAGCGGCGACGGCCGCTGGATTGAGGTGCAGGCCACAGCCGAGAGTGCGCCTTTCCGGCCTGAGCTGCTGACTGAGATGGCCAGCTTGGCTGCTGCTGGCATCAACCAGCTGTTCGCTTTGTGGGACGGCCAAGAGCCGCTCTGAGGGCAGACGATGCGCACAACGATGACTTGGCCAGCCTGGCTGCTCCTTTTTTTCCTGCTGCTGAGCGGGGTCTGTGCAGATGCCGGTGGAGGACCCGGGGAGGAGGGGGACCTGCTGATCCTGAACGCGGCGGGCGATTGCGCCCACCCGGTGCAGCACTACCCCGAGGAGTTGGCGCAGCTCGGCTACCGGGTGCACGACGCGGTGCTGCCGATCCTGCGTCAAGGCGACCTGAATTTCATCAACCTGGAGACACCAATCACTGACCGGCCGCCGGTACTCCGGAAAACTTACGTTTTCAACGCACCGGACGGCTCCCTCAACGAGATGGTGCGGGCTGGCTTCAACCTGTTCTCGCTTGCCAACAACCACATGGGCGACGCTGGCGAGGCCGGCATTCGCGATACCGAGGCGCATCTCACCCGCCTGACCGGCGAGCGGCCGCTGTTCTGGACAGGCGCCGGCAGCCGCCGGGGCGCGGTTCATTTTAAGGTGCCCGGCCATTCGCAGCGGATCGCCCTGCTCGCCTTTGGCAATGATGTCGGCGTCACTCCTTTTGAGGAGGCAGCGGCGGCGGCCGCGGTACGCCAGGCGGTCGCCAAAGCCGACATTGTGCTCGTGTCCGTGCACAAGGGCGTGGAGTACGAACACCATCCGGACCCCGAACTGGTGCGCAGCTACCGTCGTCTGGTCGAGGCCGGGGCCAGCGTGGTACTCGGCCATCACCCGCATGTGCTGCAGGGGATCGAGGCCTACAGAGGTGGGCTCATCTTTTATTCGCTCGGTAACTACTCGCTCTCCTCCAAGACTGTGCGCCACCGCCGCACTGGCGCCAGCCTGTTCGGCATGCTGCCGACCATCGCCTTCCGCGGCAGCCAACCGGTATCGGTCCGCGTCAACCCGCTCTACGTCAACAACCTCGAACCACTCGTCCTTGACGGCGGCCGTGCCGTGCTGCCGCCCACGCCCTTCAAACCCCAACTCGTCCGGGGTCCGTTCGCCGACCACATCCTCACCAGCATTGTCCGTTGGTCGGAGGGCATCCCTGGCAACACCACCGGCTTCAGCCGCGACGGCGACACCCTGCTGGTGCGCCTGCCTGGCAGCCCCGGCCGTGGCGCCGGCGATCAGTCTATGAGCCTGGTAAAGCGGATCGCCTCCAAATAGAGCTCGGCCACCTCCTCGGCCGCTACCCCCATCCGCTGCCAGTGCACCAGGCAGTCCTCCACCCTTCCTTCCTCCCAGGCGGTCATGGCTTCGAGGAAGAAGGCGAATGGCCCGGAGTGGTCGACAATCGCCTCCTTGACCTCGACGACAATCGGGATGGCAGCCATAATCGTCTCCATGGGCGCGTCAAGGATGGCGTCGAGCAGAGAAAATAGTCCAAGCAAGAACAGTTCTGGGCTGTGCGATGCCAAAGTGCCGCGCTCGGCCAGCAGTTCGCAGAATCGGGCCCGGACCACAGATAGCCGCAGCAGTTCCTGGGGTTTTTCCGCGGCCAGGTTGGAAACGATGACCAACATGACGAACCGGCGGATCTCTGTTTCGCCAAGGTAGATGATCGCCCGCCGAATCGATGCCACCTTGCTGACCAGCGAGAAATAGGCTGAGTTGATCAGGCGCAGCAGCTTGTAAGCAATGGCCACGTCAGAGGAGATGATCCGCTCGAGGTTGACAGCGGACAGCTCCGGCCGGTTAATTTCGGTGAGCAGCCGAATCTGGTTGACCTTCAAACTGTTCACCTCGCGCAGGTGAAGCGACTGCGGCCGGGCGAAGAAGTAGCCCTGAAAGTAATGGAAGCCAAGTGCCCGGGCGTGCTCGAACTCCTCGTAGGTCTCGACTTTTTCGGCGAGATACTTGAGGTTGAAGCGCGCCAGGTGAAGGAGGAGTTGTTCGATTTCTGCGGCCGGGGTGAGCCGGTAGTCAATCTTGATAATGCTGGCCAGTTCAATGAGCGGCAGGAGGCAGTCGTCGTAGGCAAAATCGTCGAGGGCGAGTTGATAGCCACGGCCGTGCAGGAGGCGGCAGGCTCCGATCACCTCGGCGGTGGGACATACGTCCTCGAGTACTTCGATGATGATCTTGCTGCTTGGAAAGAAGCCAGGAATGCCGCGGACGAGCAGGTCCCCGGTGAAGTTGACGAAGCAGGGACGGTTGCTGGCGATGCGGTCGATATCCTCGGTGAGGAAGGTCGTCGATAGCAGGCTGCTGGTGGCCCGCTCTCCGCTCAGCTCACCGAGGTTCATCCCCAGGGTCCGGCGAAAGAGCAACTCATAGGCGAACAATTGCCTATGGACGTTGAAAATCGGCTGCCGGGCGATGTGCACGTACATAGCGCAGGGAGGAGCAGGGGAGGTTTTTACTCTGGCCATCAGGTGACAGCATCAGTATAGGCCAACACCGTGGTTCGACCAAGCGGGAAACGCTCAGGTCTGGAGCAAACGGGGCAGCAGGGCGAGGCCGTCCGGGGTCACTGGCTCCACCTCGTTGAGTGCGGCGATGAGCTGCGGGGCGATAAAGCGACCCGCGTCGATCTCTGCAGCCTGGAGGGTGAAGGGGCCGTTATGGCTGCAGGTGAAGATGCGCCCCCAAACCCGGTTGCCGGGTTCCTGGTAGTACTGGTCGCAAAGGTGGCGGAGCCGCGCGCTGATACCCAATTCCTCCTGCAGTTCCCGCCTTGCCGCCACCTTGTAGCTCTCCCCGGCCAGCACCACGCCTCCCGCGGCCATGTCCCAGTAGCAGGGATAGATGTCCTTTGATGGGGTCCGTTTCTGCAGGAACAACTCGCCCTGGTCGTTGAACACAAGGATGTAGGCGGCCCGGTGTGTGAGCCCCTGCTCGCGCATGATCCGCCGGGTGATCGCGCCGATTGGCCGATTGTCCTGGTCAACGATCTCCACCAGCTCCTCGGTCCGGTTGGTGCTCATAGCTGCGCTTCCGCGTGGCAAAACTCCCAACAGCGGTGGATGCGGCGGTTGCGCTGGAAATCCGGCGGAATGGTTTCTTGGCTGATCTCACGCACGCCGAACTCCCGGGCAAGCGACTCGTCCAGCTTGAACTTGCGCGAGTTGGTGGAGAAGACGAGTACGCCGTTTCTTGCCAGGCGCTGCATGGCCAGGCGGAGCAGGCCCGGGTGGTCCTTCTGGATGTCAAAAATCTGCTTGCGATGACGGGCATTGGAGAAGGTTGGTGGGTCGACGAACACCAGGCCGTAGCGCTCCTGGCTTTGCCGCAGCCAGTCAAGACAGTCGGCTTCGATCGTTTGGTGCAGCGGGCCGCCAAAGCCATTGAGCGCCAGGTTGGCCTGGGCACGGGCGAGGTAGGTCTCGCTCACGTCCACGGTTGTGGTGGCAGTGGCCCCACCCTGGGCGGTGTACACTGTGGCCGAGCCGGTGTAACCGAACAGGTTGAGGAAGGTTCTGCCCTCGGCCAGTTGGCCGAGCCGCGCCCGGGTGAGCCGGTGGTCGAGGAACAGGCCGGTGTCCAGGTAGTCGGTGAAGTTCACCAGAAAACGGAGGCCGCCCTCGTGCACCTCATAGAGCGTACCGCTCCCTGGCTTCTTCTCACTCCCTGATTTTTTCTGGTACTGCTGCGTTCCTTTCTGGCGCTGCCGGGTCTTGATGAACAGGTGGCTGCGCGGCGCGTCGAATACCGTACGGATCACCTGCAGGGCCAGGCTGAACCGCTGCTCCGCCTTGGCGCCGTCCACCGTTGGCGGCGGCGCGTATTCCTGCACGTGGATCCATCCCTCGTAGAGGTCAACGGCCAGGTTGTATTCCGGGATGTCGCCGTCGTAGATGCGCAGGCAGGTCACACCCTCCCGTTCCGCCCAAGGCAGCAAGCTGGCGCAGTTTTTCACCAGCCGGTTGGCCAGGTCCTCACCCGGGCTGTTCGGTTCGGCCTGGGTTGGCGTCCAGGTGTGCACCGGCCGCTGGTCGCTCTGGCCCTCGTGCCCCACCAGTAGCTGACATTTCAGCGGCCCGTTGAACAACCGGTGGCGTTCGGTCCAGTGCATGCCGGTCATATCCGCCAAGTCTGTGTTAGCGGTGAAGAAGCCGAGGGTCCAGCCCGGGAAACGGGCGCGGAAGGTCCGGCCAAGACAGCGGTAGAGGTACTTGACCGCCTCTTTCTCAGACAATCGCTCGCCGTAGGGCGGGTTGGTGAGCAGGCAGCCGCGTTCGCCCGGGCTCTGCAGTCGGGACAGTTGGCCTTGGCGAATGACGATCATCTCGCGCAAGCCGGCGGCGATTACGTTCTTGCGCGCCTGGGCAATCACCTTAGGGTCGGCGTCATAGCCGATGAACTGCGGCCAGGGCTCGGGCAGGCCGTGTTCTTCGCGCTGCAGGGCCTCGGCAGTGAGCCGCTCCCAGAGCTGCGGGTCGTGCTTGTGCCAGGCCATGAAACCGAATTTCTTGCGCAACAGGCCCGGGGCGCTGTCGCTGAGCATGAGCGCCGCCTCAATCAGCAGGGTGCCGCTGCCGCACATCGGGTCGAGCAGGATGGGCTCCTCGGCGGTCCGCTCGGGCCAGCCGGAGAGGCGGACAATGGCCGCGGCCAGGGTCTCCTTGAGGGGCGCCTCGCCGGCGCCGCTGCGGTAGCCGCGGCGGTGCAGGCTATCACCCGACAGGTCCAGGGCGATCGAGGCGCTGGTGCCCTCCACATGCAGGTTGATGCGGATGTCCGGGTTGAGGGTGTCTACGTCCGGCCGCTTGCCGAAGCGCTTACGGAATTGGTCGGCAATGGCGTCCTTGACCCGCAGGGCGGCAAACTGGCTGTGGTTGAGGGCCGCGTTGGCCAGGGTGGCGTGCACTGCGAAGGTCGATTGCCAGGCGAAGTGGTCGTCCCAGAGGACCTCGCCGCTACGCTGGTAGAGGGTGTCCGTGTCCGGTGCGTCGAAGTGGGCCAGTTCGAGCAGGATGCGCGAGGCAAACCGCGACCACAGGCAGGCCCGGTAACCGGTCTCCAGGGTGCCGGTCCAGTGAACTGCGCCAAAGCTGCTGTCAATGGCCTCGCCGCCGAACCCGGCGACCTCCTCGGCGACCAGCGGTTCCAGGCCGGCGCCGCAGGTGGCGGTGAAGAGCAGGGGCTGTTTCTTCTTCTTTCTCGTGGGGACGGTGCTGGGACGTAGGGGGAACATGGGCAACAGGGACCTGGGCGGGGGCTGACAAAAAGTGACCGGAACGTGGCGAAACGGCGGGATGGACGACCGCGGCCGGCGACGGGTTATAGCCCGGCCGACGCGGCACGCACCTTAGCCGTTCTCCGAAATGTTGGCAACAGGAACGTGCCCGAGCGAATCCACTTTCCGGCCGCCATCCTCAAGGCGTTGCGCGCATATCGCCACTTGCTATGTATCGCTTGTGCAGCCAGACGGCCTCGCCGAGCAGGTGCAGTTCGTGGTCGCCCACAGTGCGCACCTCCCGGTCGTAGTAGTCGCACAGCAGGTCCCGGTAGACCGGGTGGGCGCAGGTAGCGATCATCTGGTTGGTCACCTGGCGCAGGGTGAGCGGCCGGGTGGCTACCAGGTCGTGCTTGGTGACGATCACGTTCACCGAGTGCTTGTTGTGGTCAACGAGGGTGACCATGGGTACGATTGCCGAGATGGCACCACACCTGACCGTGCTCGGCGTAACGATGGAGGAGAGGGCACTGTTACGCAGGAAGTCGCCCGACCCGCCGATGTCGTTCATTAGCTGTGAGCCTATCACATGGGTGGAGTTGACATGGCCGTAGATGTCCACCTCAAGCGCGGTGTTGACGGCGATCAACCCCCAGGCGGCGGATCACCTCGGGCGAGTTGGAGATCTCCAACGATCGCAAGACGATCTTTTCGAGGTAGCAGTAGAATTCGTTCTGGAAACGGGTGCGCGCCTTGTGTGACAGGGTCAGAACCGCGCCGGAGGCGGCGCGTGTACCTTACCCAGGTCGATGAGTTCGAACACCGCGTCCAGGAGTACCTCGGAGTAGATATCGATGGTGCTAAACCAGTCGTCATCGACAAAGCCTGCGAGCACCGCGTTGGCCACGGCGCTGACCCCGGCCTGCCAGGGCAGCCCGGCCGGCAGCCGGCCCTTGAGTGTCTCGTTGCGGATATATTCGAGGATGTGCGTGGCGATGCGCTGGGCCGACTCGCCCGGTGCTGAAAATACGGCGCAGCTGTCCTCCTCCTCGCTGCTGAGGATGCATGCCACCCGATCCGGGTGCATGTCGCTGAACGGTGTGCCGATGCGGTCGCCGGTCCGATAGATGGGGATGGGCATGCGAAAGGGCGGGCCCTTGGGGGTGAAGCAGTGGGGGCACCCGGGCCAGCCAGTCGTCCTCGCCGGCAAGATGGGCATGAGCATTGCTCCAAGGGTAATCGCCGGGGGCCGCACCAGGTTGACGGCCATGGGGTTCATTTCAATGTAGCGCGCCGTTGCCAGCAGGTAGCGTTTGTCCATGGGAAACGAGGCAAATCGCTCCTGCCACAGGTGGCCTTCCATCCTTCGTGAAAATTGATGCGCCAGGTGTAGCGTCGATGCGCCTCGCCAATGGCCCGAGCCAGGCCTTCCGCGTTGGTCGGCACGGCGATGAGATGCACATGATTCGGCATCAGGCACCAAACCCAGATGTCGACCTTGCAGGTCTGGCACCACTCGGCCATCAGTTCGATGTAGGCGAGGTAATCATCGTCGCAGAAAAAGGTCTGCTGACGGCGATTGCCTCGCTGGGTGATGTGATGTGGATAGACAGGGGCTATGACTCGTGCGATTCGTGCCATGACTGCCACCTATCAAAGCCAGCCCGCTGGCAACCGTCAACAATATCGCAAAAGCCTGACACGTTT
>JAVEYP010000033.1:0-9687 GCA_034003445.1 Desulfobulbus sp. | reverse complement strand
CAGGTTATGCGCATGCTCCTGCGCCAATTCCTCGAGGGTGAAGGCTATGCGGTCACCGAGGCCGAGGACGGCCGGGTGGCCCTGGAGCGACTGGCCGAGCGACCTTTTGACATGGTCATTCTCGACATCGCCATGCCCGGTATCGACGGTCCAGACGTCTGCGCGCACATCTGCTCATCCATGGTGGACGTGCCACCGGTGCTTATGGTCACCGCTCTGGACGACGAGAAGAGTATCGAGCGCTCCTACTATGCCGGCGCAGTGGATTACATTCGCAAACCATTGCGCTGGCCAGTCTTGAAGAATCGCATCCGCTACATCCTCGGGGCGCGGCGAGCTAATCAGGAACTCGAACTCCTTTCGAAGAATTACGAGATGATCCTCGGGGCCGCGGCTAACGGCATCTGCGGGGTGGACGAGCAGGGCCAGATCAGCTACATCAATCCGGCGGCCCTGAAGATGCTGGGGTACACCAACGAGGAGGTGCGGGGTCGGGGCTGCCGAGAGGTATTCCGCATCAGCCTGCCCGGCAGAGACAACTTCACCGAGGACTGCTGCCCTTTTTTTACTGAGGGCAAGGAGAGCACGGGGGCCCGTTTTGACGAGGCGCGCATGCAGCGCAAGGATGACACTGTTTTCCCGGTGGACTTCCGCTCGACACCGATCTGCCAGGGCCGGCGGCTGGCCGGGGGCGTGCTTGTTTTTCAGGACGTCACCGAACGCCAAGAGGCGGCAGAACTTATCCGCTACATGGCCAACCACGACTCGCTCACCAATCTGCCCAACCGCAACTATTTCCGGCGTCGCCTGCCCCAGGCCATCTCGCTGGCTAAACGCTACGGGCGCATTCTCTGTCTGCTGTTTATCGACCTCGACCGGTTCAAGCCGATCAACGATCAGTTTGGCCACGGTGTCGGTGACATCGTCCTTATGCAGGTGGCCGAACGATTGCGCCACAGTCTGCGCACCTCGGATTCGGTTTGTCGGTTGGGTGGCGATGAGTTTGTCATCCTGCTGGAAAGCACGGACACCATCGACGGTGCCACCTTAGTCGCCCAGAAGACCATTGACTCACTCAACCAGCCCATCGAGGCGGATGAGCACGTCTGCTCCATCGGCGCCAGCATCGGCATCTCGGTCTACCCAGATGACTGCCAGGATGCGGAAACTATGCTGCGTCATGCCGACATCGCCATGTACGAGGCCAAGAAAAAAGGCCGCAACTGCTGGCTCGTTTACGACGCCCTCGAAGCTAGTTTCCCTGGGCGATCGTCCGAATAATATCGGACTTTCCGATCACCCCCCTCAGTTCGTCTCCGCTCATCACCGGCAGGGTGTGAATTTTTTTCTCCGCCATGAGCGTCGCCAATTCCTCCAGTCCGGTTTCCGGGGTGACGCTGACCAGGTCGTGTGAACAGATGTCGCCGACCCGGGTGCCGGCGATCTTTTTCAGCTCCTTTTCCATTTTTCCCGGGCTTTCCAGAAAGAAAAAGGCGTCCAAAATGGCCACCGCGGTGGGCAGGTGGACCTTCTTGTTCTGAAAGATGAGGTCGCTTTCGGTGACTATGCCGATCACCTGGCCGGCTGCGTCGACCACTGGCGCGCCGCTGATATTTTTGGCAAGAAAGAGCGTGGCCAGTTCGCGGACCATGGCGTCCTCCCGAACTGTGATTACCTCGCGAGTCATAATGTCCTGGGCTGTTAGCATGGTGTCTCCTTGTGTGGTTGGGCGCGGTAGGCGCCGATGACCTCGGGCAGCATCTCCGCCACCTCGGAGGCGGTGTAGCCAAAGGGGCGGGTTTGAGCGATACGGTCCGCGGCGCAGCCGTGCAGGTAGACGCCCAGGCAGGCGGCGTTCCAGGGCGGGTAGCCTTGCGCGAGCAGGCCGCCGATGATGCCGGAAAGCACGTCGCCCATACCGCCGGTGCCCATGCCTGGATTACCGCTGGTGTTGATCGCCCACTGGCCTTGGATAGAGGCGACCACCGTGCCGGCGCCCTTGAGCACCGTGATCAACGGCGGCACCCCCTCCTGCTCGGCCAGGTCGTTAAGCCACTGGGCGGCAGAGAGCCGGTCGGCCTGGACCGCGGCCACGGTCGCATTGAGCAGCCGTGCCATTTCACCCGGGTGAGGGGTGAAGACACGCGGCCCGGCTGGACGACGAATGGCCTCTGGGTGGGCGGTGAGGATGTTGAGGGCGTCGGCGTCTACCACCTGAGGCAGCGGGTTTTCGGTGTACAGGCGGATGACCAACTCGGCCGTTGTCTGCTCGGTACCGAGGCCGGGACCAAGCACCAGGCTGTGTTTGCCCTCGGCCGCGGCGGCAATGAGGTCGTGGTCTTCAATCGATAGCCAGCGGTGCGAGGCAGGCAGGGCGATCGACATGGTCTCAGCGCTGGCCGACTCAAACACCGGGTTCAGGTCGCGGGGTACGGCAAAGCTCACCAGCCCGGTACCGCAGCGCAGGGCCCCTCGACCGCAGAGCAAGGCCGCGCCGGTCTTGCCCTCGGACCCTGCAACAATGAGCAGGTGACCGTTGGTGCCCTTGTGGACGTCCTTGGGCCGCTCGTCGAGCAGGTCGATAGTAGCGGCGTCGAGAGTGGCACCGCGCAGATCGGCGCGGGTGACCAGTTTGGTTGGGATGCCGATATCCACCCGCTCCACCCGGCCGACCAAGGGGCCACCGTGATGGTAGTGGCCGGGTTTGGGCTGGCCGTAGGTGACGGTTAGGTCGGCATGCACAGCGGCGCCGAGGACTGCTCCAGTGTCGCTGTGCAGGCCCGAGGGTAGATCAACCGCCACCACTGGCAGCCTGTTGGTCTCGTGTAGGCTGTTGAGACAGTTGACGGCATCAAGGAAATGGCCCTCCACCGGTCGTATGAGCCCAGTTCCGAAGATAGCATCCACCAGACAGTGGACTGGGTGCATCCGGTTGAGGGTGAGCACTGTGTCGAGCAGGGCAGCCATTTTTCCGGGCTGGTCAAACACCCGGCAGGGCAGGCGGAGTTTGCTGACGATGTCGAAGTTCCGGGCCGCATCACCCTGCAACTGGTCGGGGCTAACGAGCAGGAGGATGAACGGAAAGGCCCCCAGGCCGTGCACCGTGCGGGCTATGACCAGGCCGTCGCCGCCGTTGTTCCCCGGACCGGTGAATACGCACACGGTCCGGCCCACGACCGGACCGTACTGCTGCTGCATCAGGTCGACCGTAGCGCGGCCGGCACTCTCCATGAGCACCATGCCGGGCAGGCCGATCTCCTCGATGGTCTGTCGGTCGAGTTCGCGCATCTGCGCGGCGCTGGCCAGTTGCATGAGTAGGTGAACCTCTGGGGGGAGAGAGCGGAACGCGGCCGCCGCTCCCCTGAAATCGGCTGGCACGCGTTTGTCGAGGAACCCTTAGTGAGCGGCCGCTGTCATCGGCAACCGCGCCGTAGAGCCAAGGCCGTCGCTACATAGGGTCACCGGGGGATCAGTTGGTGGGCGGTGAGGGTCCTCGCCGCTCCTGTTCCTCGACGAGTGTTCGGCAGAACGGGCAGGGTTCGAAGCCGGCCTCTCGGGCGACCTGCGCATCCTTAAACTCTAGGCGGCACTGCGGGCAGTCGTACTGCTCGCAGCCCGGCAGGTGGAAGACGCCGCTGGCGCTGTCGGCGTGGATGTGTAGGTGGGGCAGGCTGTCGAGGGTTTTGGCGCGCCGTCTCTGCTGCGGCCGCCAGCGGGCGGCCGCGTTGCGCAGGAGGTCCAGAGCCCGGTCCCCGGCCGGCCGCAGCGTACGCTCCCAGATTGGGTGCAGCGTACGGCTGAAAAGGTTGCGGGCCAGCACCTGGAGCCGCTCTGGGACGAGCGGCAGCTCCTGGTCGACACGGTGGAAGATAATCACCGTCAGAACAAGAAAGAAGAGATTGGGCAGCCACATGCCAAACGGCATCGGCAGGGTCCCCTCCTCGCTCATCACCCGGCAGATGGTGAAGCTGATGTAATAAAGAATGAAGAATCCCAGCCCGAGCGGGATGCCTACCGCCTGCCGGCCCGGTCCAGCCTGCAGGCCAAGCGGCAAGCCAAGCAGGCTGAGCAGGAAACAGCCCACTGGCAGGGTCAGTCGGTGGTGGTATTCCGACAGGTACATGCGGCCCACCTTGGTGCGCGGGCCGTATTTGGCGGCCGCGACCTGCAGCATCTGCTGGCTCATGGAGTTGCGGTTTTGGGTGGTGACGTCCTCCCCGCCCACCAGGGTTGGTGGCCGCAGGGGGATCTGCAACTGGTACTGCTGGAAATGGATTATCTGGTTGTCACGACCCTCAACATTGTGCAGGGTGCCGTCATCGAGCACCACGGTGACCATCATGTTCTCCATGTCCGCGGACATCCGTCCTACCTTGGCCATGGTGATAAGCGGCTGGACGCGTCCTCGCATATCCGAAACGTAGACCCCGTGCCACTCTTGGCGGTCGTCGATCTCTTCAACGTAGACTACCAGGTCGCCCAGAGCCTCGGTGAATTCCCTTTCCTTGAGGCCCTTGTCGATTTTTTCCTTGGCAAGGGTGAACATCAGTTGCTTGAAGCCCAGTTCGCCTGCCGGGATGAGACGGATGGAAAAGTAGCCGGTGAGCAAGGCGATGGCTGCGGCCGTGAGCATAATCGGCGGCAGCATGCGTCGCAGGCTGATGCCGCTGACCTTGAAGGCGAGGATCTCGCGGTCGTTGGTCATGCGAGTAAAGCCGATGATCACCCCGGCCATGCACGCCATGGGGATGACGTAGAGCAGCATGTGCGGGAAGATGTAGGAGAACAGACGAACGAAATCGGCCAGCCCGATCTGTAGGGCCAGCACCACCTCGAGCAGGGGGATGAGCCGGATGAGAAAAAAGACGCTGTAGAGGATGACGAAACTGGCGAAGAAGGGGGCCAGCATCTCGGTGGCCACATAGCTCCAGAGGAGCAGCGGTGGCCGCAGGCTCCAGCGCCGTGGCCGGTCGCCCTCTGGCCGACGCCATCCTTTCGTGGCAGGAGGATCAGTGCTCATGGAGGACGTTCTTGATGTTGACGTCGATCCAGTGCTGGTCCCACCATTCGATCGGGGTGACAAACACGCCGTGCACCAGCATGGAAAAATGAAGATGGTCGCCGCCAGCCATGCCGCTGGTCCCGGATCGACCGATCTGCTGGTTTTTTTCGACCAAGGCACCCACTGTGGTCTCAATGTTGCTCAAGTGCGAATAGAGACTGGCGATCCCTTGGCCGTGGTCGAGGATGAGGGTGTTCCCGTAGATGCCGAGGTAGTCGGCAAAGACCACCTTGCCGCGGTTGGCTGCACGGATAGGGGCCTGCGCAGTGGAGGCAATGTCCACGCCAAGATGGGTTTGGGTGTCAATGGCCTGGCGGTTGTAGAGGTAAGTGCGCTGGTCGGCAAAGCCGGCCCGACCGGCACCGGGCATGCGCAAGAAGCGGTCGGACCAGAGTTGCTGCGGGTCGGTGGTGGCGCAGGTTTTGGCAATGACCTCAGCATTCTGCACCCGCACTTGGTTGTTAACGTACAGGTATTTCTCCAACAGGGTGCCGTCCATCTCGGGGTAATGGGCCTCGAACTCGGGCATCTTGTGTTGCAGGAAGCTGTCGCTGATGGTGATAGTGTCCCGCTTCTCAGCGACCTTTCGCAAGGTGGCTGTAAAAGGCATAATAGCCTCATTGCCCGCCTCATCGGCGGCTATCACTCGGGCTGCGCCGAGCTCGCTGGCATCCCAAGACAGGGCTACATAGGCGACATAGGTGTTCTCCTTGCCCCCCGGGGACCCCGGAAAGAAGCGGTCGCCCACCTGTACTCCGTGGCGGCTGGGTGGTTCGGAGACGGTGTAGACCACCAGTCCGCTGCCGCCGGGGCGGATGTATTGCTGTGCATGGCCCAGGGAGAGAACCGGCGGTTTGGTGTCCATGGTCACCGGCAGACGCAGTTCCGAGAGGTTGCCGCGGAACAGGTTGTTCAAGGAGAAGTCGCGCACACTTACCCTCAGTTCGGCCTCGCCTTCCTTGATGCCGGCCTTGCGGGCATCGATCACCACCTTCTCGCTCACCTGTGTCGGGCCAGCGGCTCGGAACCAGGACTTGCGAGGGAAGCTGCGCTCAAGCAGCACTACCGACCGTTCGCCCTGGTTTAGGGTGATAGTGATGGCGCGGATGCCGGTTTTGTTGTCCGTGGCGTGCAGCGGCACCTCCACCCTGCCGCCGAGGAAACGGAGTTCCCGGTCGAGCGCGACGGTTGGCTTTTCGAACTCGAAGAGCAGGAAAGCGGCCGCCCCCAGGGCGAGAGCCGTGGCGGCCACGAGGGCTAGCAGTAGGGCCTTGAAAAATCCGCCGCGCCTCCGGGAGGCGCTGCGCAAACGCAGGTTGGTCATGAATGGGTCCGGGTGGGTGAAAGTCGAGGGGGGTGCTGTCTACTCGTTCCAGATAACATCGTAGCGCTTGATGTGCACGTCAGGAATCGGGATGATGGTGAAGCGCCTGCCGGTGCGCTGTTCGAGCTGCTCGACGTTGTACGATTCGTCGTTGAGCAGCAGGTCGGCAACGTGCGGGTGGACTTTGATGGTGACGTGTGAGCCGCCGATCTTTCGTGCGTCGCGGCCGATCTTGCGGAAGATCTCGTGGCAGATGGTGCGCCGCGATTTGACGAATCCCTCGCTGCCGCAGTACTGGCAAGGTTCGCACAGCATTTGCGTGAGGCTCTCGGAAAGGCGTTTGCGGGTCATCTGCATCAGGCCGAATTCGGAGAGCCTGAGGATATTGACCTTGCTCTTGTCGTCGTGCATTGCTTCCTGGAAGGCGATGTACAACTCCTCGCGGTGCTCCTCGCTCTCCATGTCAATAAAGTCAATGATGATGATGCCGCCGATGTTGCGCAACCGCAGCTGGCGGGCGATCTCTCTCGCCGCCTCCATGTTTGTCTTGAAGATGGTCTTAGCCAGATCGCTGGCGCCCACGTAGCGGCCGCTGTTCACGTCGATGACGGTGAGCGCCTCGGTCGGCTCGATGATGATGTAGCCGCCGGAGCGCAGCCACACCTTTTTGTCCAGGGCGCTGCTGATGTCCGCTTCAATGCCGTAGTACTCAAACAAGGGCTGATCGGAGTCGTAGAAGGAGATCCGATCCTGCAGGTGCGGTGCGAAATTCCGGGCGTAGGAGAGCAGCTGCTCGTAGACCTCGCGACTGTCGGTGACCAGTTCGTTGGTTTCCTCAGAGAAGAAATCGCGCACCGCCCGCAGGATGATGTCCAGATCCTTGTAGATCAGGCTGGGTGCTTTGGCCTTCTTGGTCTTGCCAATGATTTCGTCCCAGAGAAGCAGCAGAAACTCCATGTCTGCCTCGAGATCCTCATCGCCGATGTTCTCGGCCACGGTGCGCATAATAAAGCCGGCGCCTGGCGGCCGCAACCCCTCGATTTTTTCGCGCAACAGTTGGCGGGTGCCCTCGTCTTCGATCTTGCGGGAGATGCCGATGTGATCGGTGAGCGGCATGAACACCAGGTTGCGGCAGGGCAGGGTGATGTTGCAGGTCAGGCGGGCTCCCTTGGAGCCAATGGGTTCCTTGGCGATTTGCACCAGGATGTCCTGGCCTTCCCGGACGAGTTCGTTGATGCAGGGCGGCGTGGACAGGTGGCGGGGCGGATCCTGGTGCAGCTTGTCGTCGGAGGGCAGCCGCTGGTAGTTCTCTGAATAGAGGTGCTGGGCCTCCTCGACGTACAGGAAGCCGGTGCGCTCCAGGCCGATGTCGACAAAGGCCGCATCAATGCCCGGCAGCACCCGGACCACCCGGCCCAGGTAAATATTGCCGATCAGGCCGCGTTCGGAGAGCCGGTCGAGGTGGAATTCGCGCAGGTTGCCGTTTTCGACCAGGGCGATCCGGTTCTCGTAGAAGGTTGCATTGATGAGGATGTCTGTGTACATAGCGGGGCCTGACCGGATCCCACCGCCGACTGACATGGCAGGAGTTGCTGTTCATGAACAAGAACGGTAGTATACTCCATCGTCGTCAAACCGCTACGGGAAAGTTGGCGGCTCAATTGGCCCCACCCGTGCCAGTCGGGCAATCCGCTGCCAGCTGATCGTTGCTGGCAAGGAGGAGCGCATGCCCTATGTGAACATCAAGATAACCGACGAGGGGGTCACCGCGGCCGACAAGGCGGCGCTCATCAAGGGTGTCACCCGGCTGCTGCAGGAGGTGCTCGGTAAGAATCCGGCCACCACCGTGGTGGTGATCGACGAAGTCGCGACTGACAACTGGGGCATTGGTGGCGAAACGGTCACGGTCCGTCGCAAGCGCGGCCAGTGAACGGTTGGTCCGTCGTGACGAGCCCCCTCAACAACACCCGGAGGATACCATGGGAAAACTCCCTATAATAGAAAAAGGCCAGTCCGTGGCCTGTCATGCGGACTGGCCCCTGTTTTACATGAACGACTTTTCCCGCTTGGGGCTGGTGGTCGCCTGCCTGCCCGAGGCCGTGGAGGCTCTGCGTGCCGCCGGCTGCCGGCTTGAGGAGAGTGAGGGGGGCTGCAGCATCGAAGTGGACGGCCTTGTCCAGGTCCACGAGGTGCTGGCCGCGTTGTGCGAGGGACACATCGGCTACGAGATGGCCGATCTGGTCAGCTGCGCCTACCAGGGCTGATAAGCCCCCTGGCCTGCCCGGTGGGCAGGCGAAACAGCAGAAACCAACCCCGACCGCCGAGACCAGCCAAGCCCGGGCAGTCGACAGTTTCAATAAGCGCCGCCTTCCCGGCCGGGAGGATGGCCTTTTCGTTCGGTCTGCGGTCCGATGTGTCCCTTTTTTAATCAATTCCCCTTTCATCTCTTATGAATACCGCTAACCAGTCCCCCCCCCATAGGGCGACGCCTGCCCCCTGGGTGCCGCTGACCACCTCCTTGTTTCTGTTGCTCCGCCAACCCCGCCTGCTGGGCTGGAGTCTCCTGCTCGTTGTTTGCACCGGAATGCTCACCTGGCTGGGGTACCGATTTTCGGTGGGCTGGATCGACCAGTTGACCGGGTCGTTCTTCACCAGTCCGCCGGAGGTCGAGCGGTTTTGGCACTGGCCGCTTCTCTGGGGTTGGGCTGCCCTGAAATGGATGTTTCTTGTCCTTTCCCGGGTGGTCGCCTTTTATCTCGCCTTTCTCATTGCGTACACGCTGACCACGCCCGGCTACGTCTTCCTTAGCACCTGGGCCGGCAATTCCTACGCGGCCCGGGCCGGCGAGGGCGAGGCGCGGCTAACTCTGGCCGGCGCCCTCATCGACCTGTTTGAGGGGGTGAAGATCGGGGCGGTCGGTCTGCTGGTGACGGCCATAGCCCTGCCGCTGAGCTTTGTGCCGGTGATTGGCCATGCGGCGGTGTTCCTGCTCTACGTCTTCTACTCAGCGCTGATGTTTCTCGACTACCCGGCCTCCCGCTACCGCTGGAGCCTGGGCGAGAAGGTTCGCTGGCTGCACGCTCACCGCGCGCTGGCTTTCCGTCTGGGCCTTTTGCCGGCCTTGCTCAGCATGGTGCCGCTACTCAACATCTTTTTCATGGCGCTGTGTTTTCCGTTGTTCACCGTCCACACGACCCTTAATTTTTTGACCCTCGAAGGCCGCCGGGAAGTCGTTCCGCACCACTGAGCGGGGCGGGCGCCACGTCCCGGAACACGCTGCCGGGCAGGCGACCTGGTAAAT
>JAVEYP010000032.1:0-9708 GCA_034003445.1 Desulfobulbus sp. | reverse complement strand
CCGGTTGCGCGCCGAGTTCAAGGTGTTCGGCGTCAGGACCGCAGACCTCGGTACCATCCGTCGCAAATCCAAAATGAAGGAAAAGGTCCGTGAGGCCGGCATAAAGGTGGCTTCCGGCCGAGTGGTGCGCACCCTGAACGAGGCCCGGGAACTCATCACCGAGACAGGCTACCCTGTGGTGGCCAAGCCGGACGAGGGCGTGGGCGCGCTCGACACCTTCCGCCTCGACACGGATGACGACCTGGTCCGCTTCTTTGCACGCAAGCCGCCAATGGACTACATCCTCGAGGCCTTTGTCCAAGGCACGATCCACTCCTTCGACGGCCTCTGCGCAGCCGACGGTACGGTAGTGTTCCGCACAGCGCATGTGTTCACCCAGGGCATCATGGAGACGGTCAATGAGGCACGACACATGGCCTATTACTCGCTGCGCGCTATCCCGCCGGCCCTAGAGGCAGCCGGGCTGCGCTGCCTGCAGGCCTTTCGTGTCCAGGAGCGGTTCTTCCACATCGAGTTCTTCCACACTGGCGGCGAGAACTATACCGCGCTTGAGGTGAACATGCGGCCGCCGGGCGGCTTCACTACCGACATGTTCAACTATGCCTGCGACATCGACATCTACCGGGCCTGGGCCGAATTGCTTGTCCTTAACCGCACCGATCTTCAATATGAGCGACGCTATCACTGCTGCTACGCCAGCCGCAAGCACGACCTGCCGTACGTGCACAACCACGAGGAAATCATGGAACGCTACGGCCATGAGCTCTGCCAGGTTGACCGGGTGCCAGCCGTTTTCGCCAGCGCTCTCGGCGACCTGGGCTACATCTTCCGGACCCCGGACCTGGACCGGATCCACGAAATCATCAACTTCATCCACCTCATCAGCGGAACGGAGGCCTGACCATGCAAATCGAAGAACATCAGTGGTTCAGTCCCAGCCTGCAGCGGGACATGGCATTCAAAGTGTACGGACATTGGGGGGCGCCGATGCTGGCCTTTCCCACTTCGCTCGGCAGGTACTATGACTACGAAGGCATGGGCATGATCGACGCGGTCACCGAGTTCATCGACGCCGGCCTGATCAAGCTGTTCTGCGTGGACAGCGTCGACGCCGAGTCTTGGTATAACTTCGCCGAGCCCCCAGCCGAGCGCAACGCGCGTCACGAGGCCTACGACGCCTACATTGTCAAGGAGATGGTCCCCTTTATCCGCCACCACTGCAACCAGCCCGAGGTGCGGGTGATGGCCAACGGCTGCGATATGGGCGCCTACCATGCGATGAACGTGTTTCTCAAACACCCGGACCTGTTCGCCGGCACCATCGCTCTAAGCGGCCTGTACCGCCTCGACCACATGGAGCTAGGCCTGGCTCCGGCCGACATCCCGACCGTGTACTTCAACTCGCCACTCAATTACCTGCCCAGTTTAGTGCACCAGTGGTTCCTGAAGTGGTACCGAAAAAGTGACATCGTCGTCTGCGTCGGTCAAGGCGCCTGGGAAAACAAGGCACTGGAAGACGCCCGCCAACTCGATCACCTGTTCCACGAAAAGCGCATCCCTGCCTGGATAGATTTCTGGGGCACGGACGTAGACCACGACTGGCTCTGGTGGCACCAGCAGATGGACTACTTCCTCGACTACCTCTACCGCCGCGACTTCTGAGGCGCCGTCCCGCTTGCCCCTCGCCGCGCCCGGCACCGAACCGCGCGGGCGCGCCGTGGGGACCCTCCCTCTTCCCCTTCTCAGGGGCCGATACGCACCACTGTGCGACCCTTGACGCGACCTTTAATGAAGTCGTCGAAGGCCCCGGGCAATTCGTCAAAGCCGATGGTCCGCGTTACTTCAGCCAGGCGGCGCGGCTTGAGGTCGCCGGCTAACCGCTGCCACACGCGGCTGCGGGTCGGCTCGCCCATGTAGCCGGAATCGATGCCCAGCAAACTCACGCCCCGCAGGATAAAGGGGAAGACCGTGGTGTTGAGGTGGATGCTGGCGGCATTACCGATGCTTGCCACAGTGCCGGCCTGCTGCATGGTGGCCAACACCCAGTGAAGGACCGGTCCGCCCACAGTGTCCATCGCCCCGGCCCACCGGGCCGCCTCGAGCGGCCGCACCGCCTCCCAGTCAATGCTTGGGCGCAGAATGATCTCCGCCGCGCCCAGTTCCCGCAGGTAGTCCGCCTCCTTCTCCTTGCCGGTCAGCGCAGCCACGTGGTAGCCGCGGCGGGCGAGCATGTCGATGGCCAGGCCGCCCACCCCACCGGTTGCTCCAGTGACAACCACCGGGCCATTGGCTGGGGCGAGCCCGTTGTCCTCCATGCGGACAATGCCGAGCGCAGCGGTAAACCCAGCCGTGCCCAGGGCCATGGCTTCGTACAAATCGAGGCCGTCGGGCAGCGGAATCACCCAGCTGGCCGGGATGCGGGCATATTCTGCATAGCCGCCATGGTGAGCGACACCGATGTCGTAGCTGGTAGCGATCACTTGGTCGCCGGTGCGGAAGCGTCCGTCCGTGCTCTCCACCACCTCGCCGCAGAGATCAATGCCCCCGGCGCAGGGAAATCGACGGATAATCTTGCCCGCGCCAGTGGCGGCCAGGGCGTCTTTGTAGTTGATGCTTGAATAGTGCACCCGGATGAGGACCTCGCCCGGATCCAGTTGCTCCAGGGCCAGCGTGGCCATGCGGCCGCTTGCTTTCCGGTTTTCGTCCTGGTCGATCAGATAGGCCTTAAATGGCTTCATAGGTGGGCTCCTTGTCTGTGATGTGCTGAACATGCGTACCGCGGCCGACCGCGTGAGTGGCGGCACGATCCTGCTCAGGCCTGTTCTGCCTTGACCGCCCAGGTATAATCGGCCGTATTGGCAACGATTTCCCGGGCCAGTTGGTTCTGCAGATCTGCGCTGACCGTCTGGTCGATTTCCTCGTCCGTGATATGGGCCTGGACCTCGATAGAACTCGCCCGGTCGGAGGTGCCGTGAATGCCGATCTCCGCATAAACCTCGGCCCCCGGGTAGATCCCGGCGAGATATTCGGTGATGATCTCGCCCTGAAGATCGGCCAGGTTTTCCGCACTCTTTTCCAGATCATACCCATCTTCGTCAAACAGCCGATCGGTCATAATGTGGGCTGTCACGACAATCTTGGTAATCGCCATCCGTTCTTCCTCCAGATACCGCCGTCGGTACGCGCCGGGGCGAGGGGTTTACTGTTGCGGCATCGCTGTCCGGGACATCCGGCGCGAGCGATGCGCGGACCCGGAACAGAAAGAAGCAAACGCCGGGTCGCACCGATTCTATTGGACAACGGCGGCAAAGGAAACAAAAGAATGGGGCCCAGCCGGCAAGGGTCAGTTTTTTGCGGCCATGGTCGCGGCCCCGGCCAACAGGAAAAGCTGTTGACTGTTCGCCAGCGATTCTCTAATAGTTGGCCTCCGCTCCCCTGCTCAGCCGGGCTGTTTCGCCCGGGCCGACACCACGGGCGCGGCAATTTTTCCATTCGGCGAGACCTCCCGGGAGGGCGAAATGCAGGGATATGTTCAAGTGTATACAGGCGACGGCAAGGGCAAAACCACTGCGGCCCTGGGGCTTGCCCTGCGCGCCGCCGGCGCCGGTTTACGCGTCTACTTTGGCCAGTTTGTCAAAAACGCCGACTACAGCGAGATCAAAGCACTGGAGCGGTTGAGCGACTGCATCACGGTGCGCCAGTTCGGCCGCGGCTGCTTCCTGCTCACCGAACCCGCCCAGGAGGACCGCGAGGCCGCACGCCAAGCCCTGGACGGTATCAGTGTGGCGCTCGCCTCAGGCGACTATGACCTGGTGGTTGCCGACGAGGCAAACGTGGCCGTGGCCCTTGGCCTGATCGAGGCGGCCGACCTGGTCGCCCTTATCGACCAGCGACCGCCCCAGGTGGAACTGGTGCTCACCGGCCGGGGTGCCCCGGATGCGGTGCTGGCGAGGGCCGACCTGATCACCGAGATGCGCTGTGTCCGCCACTACTACGACCAGGACGTGCTCGCCCGCAAGGGTATCGAAAGTTAGCAGGACCGGAGGCATGGCCGTGGGAGAACGGATGTCGCACACAGTCGCCGGCCCGAATCTCACCGCGTGCAGCCGCACAAAGGAGCAGGAACGATGATTCAGGGACACGGGGGCAATGTCGCCGCCCTGGCCGCGCAGCTCGGTTGCCGGCCAGAGGCAATCGTTGATATGAGCAGCAACATCAATCCGCTGGGCACCTTGCCCGGAATGACCGACCACCTGCGCGAGCGCATCGAACGCATTCGCATGCTTCCCGAGGTGGACGCAAAAAGCGCTGTAGAGGCCTTGGCCGTCCTGCTCGACATCGACGCGGCACGAGTTCTGGCCGGTGGCGGCACCACCCAGTTCATCTATGCGGCCTGCGCGGCGCTGGCCACGAAGCGGCCGTTGATCGTGGGCCCGACCTACGCCGATTACGCCGACGGCTGCCGAGTGCACGGCCTTGAGCCGGACTTCTTCCTCGCGGACGCAGCAGCCGCCTTTCAAGTTGACGTCACCCGCCTGAGCGACGCGGTGGCCGGGCACGACCTGGTCTTTGTCTGCAACCCAAACAACCCCACCGGCCGCATGCTCCGGCGGGACGAGTTGGAGGGGCTCTGCCGGACTCACCCGACCACAGTATTCCTCGTCGACGAGTCCTACCTGCCGTTCGCTCCGGACGGCGACGCGGCTACCCTGACCAACTGCCGGCTGGACAACCTCGTTGTCCTCTGGTCAGTGTCCAAGATCTTTGGCATGCCCGGCCTGCGCGCCGGCTTTCTGGTGGCCGAACCACCGCAGACCGAGCGATTCCGCCGGCTCATGCAGCCCTGGTGCGTGAACAGCCTCGCTCAGGAGGCGGTGTTGTTCCTCGGCGCACAGCCCCAAGCGGCCAGGGCCTTTATCGCGCGAACCCGGGACTACCTCGACCGCGAGGGCAAGCGTTTCCGTGAGCGACTCGCAGGCTGCGGGCTGACAGTGTACCCGAGTGTGACCAGCTACTTCCTCATCCGCCTGCCCGACGGCCTGACTGCCACCACTGTCTGCGAGCGGCTCGCGGCCCACCGCTTTCTCATCCGCAACTGCGCCAACTTCCACGGCCTGGACGAACGCTTCATCCGCATCGCCCTCAAGGACGAGGCGACGAACACCGCCGTGGCCGATCACCTACGAACGGCAGTGCTAGCCGGCCCGGAGACCTGACCCCATGCCCAACCTGCTGCCCTGGCTGACCCTGCCCGCGGCCTTTGCCCTGGACGCCCTGATTGGCGACCCGCGGTCCCTGCCCCACCCGATCCGCTGGATGGGGCGGGTCATTGAACGGAGCGAACCCTTCTGGCGGCGGACAGTCAAAAACGAACAGCTCGCAGGCCTGCTCTTTGCCCTGAGCCTTGTGCTCGGCTGCTGGGCCTTGGCGGTTCTGGTCACCAAAATGGCCTGGGGAGCCCACCCGCTGCTTGGCTTTGTGGTGGAAACCGTGCTGCTCTTCTACTGTTTGTCAGCAAAATCTCTGCGCCAGGCAGCACTTGAGATCGACCGGCTGCTCGCCGCCGGTGAGGTGGACCGAGCCCGATCCCAGGTGGCGATGATCGTCGGTCGGGACGTGAACCGCTACGAGGAGGACGACATTGCCCGGGCAACCGTGGAGACCGTGGCCGAAAACGCAGTGGACGGGGTGCTGTCGCCGCTCTTTTTCGCGGCCCTGGGCGGCGCACCACTGGCCCTGGCCTACAAGATGGTGAATACCCTGGACTCCATGGTCGGCTACAAAGACTCGCGCTACCTGCTCTTTGGTCGCGCGGCGGCGCGCATCGACGACGTGGCCAACTTCCTGCCGGCGCGCCTGGCCGTGCCGCTCATCGCACTCGCCGCCCGACGGGTCGAGGGCGCCTCGCCCCGGCAGGCGCTGACCACCGCCCGCCGCGAGGGGGCCAACCACGCCAGCCCCAATGCCGGCTACCCGGAGGCGGCCTTTGCCGGCGCCCTCGGCGTACGCCTGAACGGCCCCGATTTCTACCACGGCGTACTCGTGGACAAGCCCTACCTGGGTGCGGCCTTTGGCCCGGTCACCCGGAAACACATTGCCCCTGCCTGCCGGCTGATGACCCTGACCGCGCTTGCCGGCGCCGTCGCCGCCTGGCTTCTGTCCCTTCTCGTGACCTGAGCCATGGGCCGGTGTCTCAGGAAATGCGGCAGCCCAGGCAGGCTCCGGTCTCCAGCGCGGCCCGGACCCAGGGGTGATCGAGCGGTACCTGCTTGCGCTTGCCCACCACCTCAGCAAGCGGCACGAGCCGGGTCGACTCGCCACGTACCCCCACCATGCAGCCGAACCGTTTTTCGTTGATCGCCTCAGCACAAGCCGTGCCCAGCCGGGTGGCAAGGATGCGATCCGCGGCTGTGGGCGTGCCGCCCCGCTGCAGGTGGCCGAGAATGGTCACCCGGCTCTCAAGCCCGGTGAGCGATTCCAGCTCGTGCGACAGCCGCATGGTATTGGTGGTCTGACTGGCCTGAAAGGCGGCCAGCGCTGCACCTGCCTTCTTCTGCTTCTTGTCATCCTTTGCCTCGCTCTTCTTCTCCTCCAGTTCGACCAGCTCAACCGCGTCCCTGAGCGACAGCGCCCCCTCGGAAACCGCCACAATACTGAAGTTCTTGCCCCGGTGTCGCCGCCTCCGGATAGCCTCGGCCGCTTGATTGACGTCGTAGGGAATCTCGGGGATTAGAATCACGTCCGCGCCGCTTGCCAGCCCCGCCCCCAGTCCCAGCCAGCCGGTATTGTGCCCCATGATCTCGACCACGATGATGCGGTGGTGGCTGTGGGCAGTGGAGTGGAGCCGGTCGATGGCGTCGGTGGCGATACTCAAGGCCGTGTCAAAACCAAAGGTGATGTCGGTCATGGCCACGTCGTTATCAATGGTCTTGGGCAAGGTGATGACGTTCATCCCCATCTGGGCCAGGCGGTAGGCGTTCTTCTGGGTGCCGCCCCCGCCAATGCAGATGAGCGCCTCCAGGTTGTGGCGATGGTAGTTGTCGAGCATCACCTCGGTCATGTCCTGCACCCTGGAGCCCACCGGCATCTTGTGCGGCTTGTCGCGGCTCGTGCCGAGGATGGTGCCGCCCAGGGTGAGGATGCCGGAGAGCATATCGCCCTCGAGGAGTACTGTGCGGTTTTCCATGAGGCCGCGGAAGCCGTCGCGGAAGCCGATCACCTGCATGTTGTAGGCGTTATGGGCGCTCTTGCCAATGGCCCGGATGGCGGCGTTAAGCCCGGGGCTGTCGCCGCCTGCGGTCAGGATACCGATGCATTTCGCCATGTCTGCTCCTTTTTATGATGCGTAGATGTTGTCGTTGTAAAGCACAAATCCGCGGCCGCTGCAAGCGGCCTGAGGGATAGGGAACAGAGCATGAACAGCCCTTGCACTAAACGGTGGTGTGGTAGCCGTGTTTCGTTGTGTACTGTCTTGTACCGGAGAGAAAATTCGCATCTTCTCCGCCTTTTCCGTTGCTTCCAGCCCCTGATTGGGGCAGGCTGGCACGAGCCTTTCCGTGTCGGCACACCGACACCGCCCCCAACCTATAACCAACCTCTAATCATTCCTACACAACCGCATGAACCATCCCCTGCCAACCAACCTGGATGTACTCCGCCTCGCCGTCATTGGCCTTGGCTATGTGGGCCTGCCCCTGGCCGTGGCCTTCAGCGAACAGCGTCCGGTGCTCGGCTTCGACATCAGCGCCGCTCGCATCGCTGCCCTGCAGGCCGGCCATGATGCCACGCTGGAAGTGAGCGACGAGGAACTGCGCCGGGCGACGGCGACCAATCTGAGCTTCTCTGCCGACCCGGACGATCTGGCGCGCTGCACGGTCTTCATTGTCACCGTGCCTACGCCGATTGACCGCAACAAGCGACCAGACCTGGGCCCGGTCCTCGCGGCCAGCGCTACCATCGGTCGTGTGCTCAAGCCCGGTGACATCGTCATCTACGAGTCCACGGTCTACCCCGGTGCCACCGAGGAAGACTGCGTGCCGGTACTTGAGCACCATTCCGGCCTGGTGTTCAACCGCGACTTCTACGCCGGCTACAGCCCGGAGCGGATCAATCCAGGCGACAAGGAGCATCGCGTGGCCACCATCAAAAAGGTGACCTCCGGCTCCACCCCGGAGGTAGCGGAGCTGATCGACCAACTCTACCGGCAGATCATCACCGCGGGCACGCACAAGGCGGAGAGCATCCGTGTGGCCGAGGCGGCCAAGGTCATCGAGAACACCCAGCGCGACCTGAACATCGCCCTGATCAACGAACTGGCGCTCATCTTCAACCGCCTGGGCATTGATACTGAGGCGGTGCTCGAGGCGGCCGGCACCAAGTGGAACTTCCTGCCCTTCCGGCCCGGCCTGGTGGGCGGCCACTGCATCGGCGTGGACCCCTACTATCTCACCCACAAAGCCCAGGCCATTGGCTACTACCCGGAGGTCATCCTCGCGGGCCGGCGGCTCAACGATGGTATGGGCGCCTACGTGGCCAGCCAGTTGGTCAAAGCCATGCTGCGGCGACGCATTCAGGTGGACGAGGCTCGGGTGCTGATTATGGGGCTGACCTTCAAGGAGAACTGCCCGGATCTGCGTAACACCCGGGTGGTGGACATTGTGGCTGAACTGGGGGAATACAATATACGCGTCGATGTGTTCGACCCCTGGGTGGACCCGAATCAGGCGCAGCAGGAGTACGGTATCACGCCGGTGGAGGTACCGCAGCCCGGCGGCTACGACGGCATCGTCCTGGCCGTTGCCCACGACCGATTCCGCGACATGGGCGCCACGGCGATCCGCGCCCTGGGGCGGCCAACACAGGTGCTCTATGACCTGAAGTATTTGCTGCCGCGCGAAGCCGTAGATCTGCGACTGTAGCCCCCCCACCCGACGGCCGCGGCTCCGGTCGCGGCCGTCCCGCCCCTTTTCTTTTTCTGCTCGGTTCAGTCGAACCGCACCCGGTTGACCCGAAAATTGTCGCGCTGCACGGTGCGGTGGTAGTGCACCGCCGGCCGGCCGAAGAGTAGAAAGTAGCCGCGTACGTGGTCATCCGGTACGCCCAGGGCCGCGTAAAGGTCCTCATCAATCTGTGAGAAGGCCCACTTGATCATGGCGTTCCACAGGGTGCCGATGTTCATGGAGGCGGCCAGCAACTCGAAGCAGGTGAGCGCTATAATCATGTCCGCGTCCGGGGTGGTGACCGTGTCCGGCACGCTCACGGTGAGCAGGTGCGGGGCGTCGCGGAAGATGATGTCGCGGCCTTGGTCCCAGGCGGAAACCACGTGACGGAAGTAGCTGAGCCCGCTGCCCAGCCGTTTATCCTGGACGGCCCGGCGCAGGCCCTCGAGGGTACGGCGGCGCAGCTCGTCCATGGCGGCGCGGTCTTCGACCAGGGTGAACAAACACTGGCGGTTGTTCTTACCGGTGGGCGCGTTGGCCACGGTGCGGAGCAGGCCATTGATCAGGCCTGGATCGAGCGGTTCGGGGAGAAAATGGCGAACCGAGCGGCGGCCGCGGATGAGCGCGGCCACCTGTTCGGGTGCGGGCAGGCTTTCGGGCAGAGGCAGGGAGTCTTCCGGGCGAAAGCCGAAGATGGAGAGCGCTCCGGGGGGGCAGACCGCTAAACAGTGCTGGCAGCGGATGCAGTGGCGCGCGCGGCCCGGGGTGA
>JAVEYP010000031.1:0-9714 GCA_034003445.1 Desulfobulbus sp. | reverse complement strand
GATTGCAGGAAACCATGAAAGGCGAGGTACTCTCCGATCAATGGGAACTTGGTACTCCCGGCCGCGCCAAAAATAAGGGCGCTGCCCATCACCAGGAAACCACCGGCAAAGGCTCCAAGCAAGAGATATTTTAGTAGAGCTTCCGTACTGATAACATTCTTGCGGTCATATCCGACAAGGATATAAATAGCCAAGGACATAATCTCCAAGGCAATGAACACCGTGATCAACTCGTGTGCTACGGTCAGGAGCAGCATGCCGGCGGCGGCAAAAGCGGTCAGACTGTAGTATTCAGTCGTACAAAAAGTGTTTTGCTTGAAATACGATTGGGAACTCATAGCAGTAAAAAACCCGCAGGCCAGGATGATGAGTCCAGCAACCTTGGAGAAATTACTGACCACCAGAATCCCTTTGAACAGTGCACCATACAAGGGGACGCTGCCGGTGACGCACGCGCCAAGCTGCACCAAAAAGGCAATGGCGAACATCACGGCACAACCGTAGGCAGCAATCTCGTGGGACAGTTTGTCATAGGCGGAAGCGAGCATCAGTAAAACCGCGCCTACGCCGACGATAATCAATGGCAAGAGTAGCATTAAATCGTTCGTCATGATGGAAATCCAGCCTTATTTCTGTTCAAAGGTGAGCCCAGAAACCTGAGCGTTGCTTACTGGAGCCTGTGCGACCACAGGAGCCTTTTGAGGGAACTGCAACGCCGTGGTGGGCGTGATTTTGCTCAAGAAAGGTTGCGGGTAAATACCCATGACGAGAATGATCAGGATCACAGGGAGGAACGTCAACCCTTCCACAAGGCTGAGATCCTTGAAGTCTTCAGAGGCCTTGCTGGTATTTTCGTAGAAGATCCGCTGAAACAACCAGAGCATATAGCAGACTCCGACAATCAACGAGGTCCCGGCAAGGACACCAATGACTACGTTGAACTTTATTGCGCCGAGGATAATCATGAATTCGCCGATGAAACCGCTGGTGCCCGGGAGTCCGACAGAAGCGAGCATCGCAATGGCGAAGTACAGAGCAAAGACCGGGGCCTTGGCCGCAATACCGCCAAGATCGGCAATCGTGCGGGTCTTAGTCCGTTCCTCCAAGATACCGACAAAGAGAAACAACACGCCGGTACTGGTGGCATGGGCAACAATCTGGTAGATGCTGCCCGTCAGCGCCTGCAGGTTCATGCAGAATACACCCAAGGCGATAATACCCATGTGCGACGCCGAGGAAAAAGCGAGCATTCTCTTGAAATCCTTCTGGGTGATCGCGGCGATGCCGCAGTACAGCATGCCGATCACACCCGAGTAGGCGAGCAGAATGGCGAAGCGGGCAAACTGTTCGTCAAAAACCGGCACAACAAAACGGATAACACCGTACACGCCGATCTTGGCCATGATGGCGGACAGAACAAAGGTAGCTGCGCTCGGTGCCTCCGTGTAGGCATCGGGCAACCAGGTGTGAAAGGGGAAGAGAGGGATCTTGATGGCAAAGGAGATCATGAAGCCGAAGAAAGCAACAGCAGCAACCATGCCGGTCAAATTAAGCCGTGCCATCTCGCTTATCGAGAAGTTCCACTCGCCGAACTGGGCATGATAGCTCGCGCCCAAGTAGATCAGGGCGGCAAGCATAAGCAAGGAGCCGGCTATAGTATAGATCGTGATCTTAATGGTAGCGGGCAGGCGTTTCGGACCGCCATAGAGGCCGAGCATGAAGAACACCGGCAGGAGCATGACCTCCCAAAAGACGTAGAACAGTACCATGTCGGCTGCGCATACGGCTCCAGCCATAGCCCCCTGGACGATCAGCAGGTTGGCATAATAGCCTCTCTGCTTGGTGCGGAAGACCAGGTAGACCATGGGCAGCAGGACAGAGCCGGCCATAAGGATGAATAGACTGATGCCGTCAATACCCAAGTGATAGGAGATGCCCAGGGACTTGATCCATGGAATATACTCGACGAACTCGAGCTGCCCAGTGGACTGAAAGCCGAAGTAGAGGTCAAGGCTCAGGGCAAGGGTCGCCAGCGAGACGGTGAGTGCTGCGCTCCTTGCCACCATCCTGCTGACCGGGCTGGCAAGCATCAGCAGCCCGGCAACGATGGGCAAAAAAATTATGACGGAAAGGACATGTTCGAACATTCTTTCACCTTCCTAGTTCAACGATTGAGAGAGGAAAAAGCTCATGAGGCTCAAGCCGACGACCATGTATATGGCGTAAACCCTGACATAGCCAACCTGGAGCACCTTGAAGGCAGCGCCAAGCACCATGTAAAGTTTTGCCGCGCCTCTGACCGGACTGTCGGTGACATTCGGTTCAATGGTTTTCCAGATAGCCGTGCCAATAGCTTTGTACGGCTGAACAAAGACGGTGTTATACAACTCGTCAACATAGAATTTGTTATACGCGAAATCGGCAAAGCCCTTGAATTCCGGCTCCTGCGCCGCCTGGCCGAATTTGTCGTAGGCGATCTTCACACCTACGGCAAAGGCAACGATGCTAGCCACAATGGCAAGGATCTGCAGGAAGGTTGAACTGTGATGAACCTCGGTCAAGCTGGGCTCAAGCCAGTGCGAGATAGTCAGCACTCCAGGGAAGTTGAGGAATCCGACCAGGGCTGCGCCAATAGCGAGGATGATCAGCGGTATGGTCATGACGGCCGGGGACTCCTGAGCGTGCTCAAAGGCGTGTTGGTCGCGGGGCTCCCCATGAAATACCACGAAAATCATCCGGAAAGTATAGTAGGCGGTCATACCGGCCACGAGCACGCCGATCGACCAAATTCCCCAGTGACCGGAGGCCAAAGCATTGTAGAGGATTTCGTCTTTGCTGAAGAAACCAGAGAAGGGTGGGCATCCTGCCAGGGCCAGAGCGCCAATGACCATGGTAATGTAGGTCGTCCGCATTTTGGTCTTAAGACCGCCCATCTTCCAGATATTTTGCTGATGGTGCAGCGCATAAATGACCGAACCGGCACCGAGGAAGAGCAGAGCCTTGAAGAAAGCGTGAGTAAAGACATGAAAGATACCCGCGGAATACGCTGCGACGCCGACACCGGCAAACATATAACCCAACTGGCTGACAGTGGAGTAAGCGAGTATTTTCTTGATGTCATCCTGGTACATGGCGAAGACGGCAGCCAGGAGGGCAGTGAGGATGCCCACCCAGGCAACGATCGTCCCGGCCAATTCAACCTGAGCATACAGGAAGCTGAACCGGGCAACCATATAGACACCAGCAGTGACCATGGTGGCCGCATGGATGAGTGCGGAAACCGGAGTCGGGCCGGCCATGGCGTCAGGCAACCACACATACAGCGGTATCTGTGCTGACTTGCCAGTGGCGCCGACGAACAGCAGCAGACAGACAGTCAACGCGATGGCCGGTGTCATCATGTGGACATTGGCCTTGAGGGAAAGATAATCGAACCCTTGTGCTCCCACGGCCCAGAAAAGAAAGGCCATACCAAGAATAAAGCCGAGGTCACCGATTCGGTTGACGATAAACGCCTTGTTTCCAGCCAGCCCGTTGGACCGGTCTTCGTTGTAATAGCCGATGAGCAGATAGGAGCATAACCCAACACCCTCCCAGCCGACAAACATGACGACCGGACCGTCGCCGAGCACCAAGATCAGCATGCTGCCCAAGAAGAGGTTCATGTAGGCGAAGAACTTACCGTAATTCTTGTCCCCACCCATGTAGCCTATAGAATAAATATGGATAAGGGTGCCAATCAGGGTAACGAAGAATAACATCAGGCAGCTGAGCGGGTCAGCCAGGAACCCCATGTTGACGTGCAGATCACCGACGCTGAACCAAGTGAAGGCGTTGTGCGTCAGGAACCTTGAGCCAGGCGGCAAGGCTTTGAGGGCAAAGAACACCTTAAGTGCCAGGACAAAGGAAAGGACCGGCCCTACACAGGCGATCAGTCCGTAAAGTTTTTCAGACAGTTTCCACCTGGTTGAGGTGAAGACATGGAGCAGTCCTATGACCACTGCGCCCAGCAATGGAAAAACTGGGATCAAACCAAGATAAGTTGTGCTCTGTTCCATGGAAATCACCCTTTCAGCAGGCTGAATACGTTGGTATCAAGCTTGCCCTTGTGTTTGTGCAGCAATATGACGACAGCAAGCGCAAGAGCCGCCTCAGCGGCAGCGACCGCCATGACCATCATGGCCAGCACGTGCCCATCCATGCTTACATGAATACGCGAGAATGCGATAAAAGCGAGGTTGCCGGCGTTCAACATCAATTCAATGGACATGAACACGGCAAAGAAATTCCTTCTGGAGACAACGCCGACGATCCCGAGACAAAAGAGGATGATGCTGAGAAAAAGGTAATTGTGGATCATTTGCTCATCCCCTTCTTCCCAGCCAGTACAACCGCGCCGACCAAGGAAATCAAAAGCAGAATGGATACGATTTCAAAAGGAACGAGCCAATCTTTAAAAAGAATCAGCCCGACCGGTTTTACCCCGCCAAAATCACCGCCCACAAAATCGACCCTGAGGTTCGGCAGCGTATTGATAATTTTACCCAGAAAGAGCGCTACTGGTGAGACGAGAACGACCCCACCTATTATGTAGAAAAGTTTAGTTTCCTCCTTGGGGAGGTCCTCCGGCTGGATGTTCAGGAACATGATGATGAACACAATTAGCGACATAATTGCGCCAGCATAAACAATGAGTTGCAAGGCAAAAATCAGCTTGGCCGACAAAAGGGCATACAGCCCTGCCAGGCAGATGAGTGTGCCCACAAAACACATTGCCCCGTTCATTGGATGCCGGAAGAAAATCAGTCCGACAGCGCCCAACACAGCCAGCACTGCGAACGTGTAAAACAATAAGTTGACTAGCATAATTTCAAGCGCCCCCTTTCTTGTACTCTTCTTCGGTAAATGCACCCTTAGTCGCCAACAGATCGCTCATAGTCATGACAAACTCTTCTCGACCCGTCCCGCTGACTGAAAAGATACCTGTATCCATGCGAATGGCGTCCATCGGGCACGCCTCAACGCAGTAGCCGCAGTAAATGCATTCAAGCAGGTCGATCTCAAACTTGATCGGCATTTTTTCTGTTCGCCCGTCCACCCTTTCGCCAGCCTCAATGGTGATACACTTGGCCGGACAGTTGGTCTGGCACATGAAACAAGCGACGCATTTCATCGAACCGTCTTCGTGCATAGTCAAGCGATGCCGTCCACGCCAGCGAGCGGTAATTTCGGGAGCGACCTCCGGATAGTGGCGTATATACAATTTCGAGTTATCGAGAAGGTTCCGGATAAAGTGACTAAAGGTCGTCGCCATACCCTTGAAAACCTCAACCAGGTACAGCTTTTCGGAGAGGGTATCTCCCTTGCGTTCAATGATTTTTATTTTTACGCTCATGCCGGCTCCTGTCAGCTCAGTGCAATGACAACTGCACTGGTCACAAATATGTTCAGCAAGGATAGGGGGATTAGGGTCTGCCAGCCAAGTCGCTGCAACTGATCATAGCGAAAGCGTGGCAGTGTCCATCGAACCCAGACGTAGACGAAGCACATGAAGGTCACTTTAACTAGGAAGGTGACGATCTGCAGACAGACAGCCAAAACCGCCGCAGAGGTACCGCCGGAACCGCCGAGCAAAAAGAGAAGAAGAACCAACTCAAGAACAATGACCATACCCCACAGGATTTTGATGTAGATGTTTGCCTCGCGCACACGTGGGTCGTTCTCACGCGGGTAGTGACTGCGGTTATTCCTGCGCATCCAACCAGCGAATAACAGAGCGAAAACCGGCAATAACACCATGAGCAGGAAAGAAACCACCCGGGAATTATTCACCAGGGTCTCCGTGGCTAACCATGGAATCTGGAAACCGCCGAAGAAAAGGGTGACGATGATGGCGCTTGAGGTGAACATGGCGACGTATTCACCCATGAAGAACATGCCGAACTTCATGCCACTGTATTCGACGTGGAACCCAGCGACGATCTCGCTCTCGCCCTCAGCCAGGTCGAACGGTACCCGGTTTACTTCGGCAAAGGCGGCGGTGATAAAAATAATCGCGCCCAAGGGTTGCAGTACTACACCCCACATGGGGATGAAACCAAAGAGGAGCTTTCCCTGGAACTGAGCGATTTCTGTCAGGTTGACGGTACCGTAAACCACGAGCAGGCTGATAAGCGCCATGGCTAGTGGAATTTCATAGCTGATTACCTGGGCCGCAGAGCGGAGTCCGCCTAGTATGCCGTATTTGTTGTGCGAAGACCAACCACCAAGGATGATGCCGTACACCGAAAACCCAACGATGGCTAGGAACCAGAGAATGCCAAGGTCGGTCGGAATAGCCTGCATCAGGTATTGCTTACCGTCAATGACCAGCGTATCGGCAAAGGGCACCACCGCAAAGGAAACCAGGGAAACTGTGAAGATCAGCACCGGTGCCAGCACAAAATAAAATTTATGGCGTATATGGGTCGGAATAACATCTTCCTTGGTAACAAGTTTCACTGCGTCAGCGAGGTTCTGCACCAGACCCGCGGCGCGGAAACCAAAGATATTGCAGCGGTTCGGGCCCGACCGGTCCTGAATAAAGGCACAGCCTCGCCGTTCCATCCAGACGAGGACAGCGATGAAGCAGAGCGGCACCAAAGCACCGAATGCCACCCTGAGCGCAATAAGGAGAATATCAAGCTGCGACATTTGAGACCTCGTTAGCTGTTAAGGCTGTTCCCGCTGCCGGGATGTGCTCCAGATCGACATTGCCCAAGGCTGCAACGTTGGAGCCCAGATCGGCGAGAACCGCTTCCCTCGTGAGAAACTCCCCGCCGAGCAGGTGTCCGATCTGGACGAAGCTAGGGACCGGATTAGTTTTGTGAACAGCCGCCTTGTACTCCTGCAGAATACCGTCGCAGTTGACTACCAGACCCGTGTCTTCACTGTAGGATGCAACCGGTAGGTTGATGACCGCCTTGCTTGAGAGGTTATTCTGGTAGCTGCCTACATAAACGAGCATGGCCTTATCGAGCAATGATTGCAACGAATCGCCGCCAAGGCTGCAGGTAAGATCGTTCTGGAAGCTAATCAGGAGGTCAGCACCATCGACGGCCTGTTCGAACCCGGCTTTTGTGCTGTCAATGTCAAGGATTTCAAAAGAAGCTCTATTCGCAGATTTGTCATCCTGAATGAGGAAATCGTCACCGTCCCCCTGCTGGATATACCCGTCACTAAATCCGCTCAGAGCAGCATTACTCTGGGCGGCCAGATTTTGTACTATCCGCATTTGCTCGAGTGAGCAGTTCGGCGAGACAACCATCGCGATTTTTTTTGCCTGACTGATGGCCCGACGAGCCGCCTCGATGCCTTCGGTAAGTCCCACAACATTCCCGCCCACCTGTGCGTCAACCAAGCGGTTATCGTTCTCCAGTTTATAGGTCATCCGACCCGGGTCGCACATGAAGTAGCCGTTCACCTGCTCGTTCAGCCGCGGGCGGAAGCGGTATATTATGTCGTCCTTATATTTCTCGTGGTTGTGATCAATGTAAATGTTGCAGCCTTTGCTGCAGCCATGGCAAATGCCGGGGCTTTTGGTGAGGAACCAAACGCGTTGCTGGAAGCGAAAGTCCTTGCTGGTCATCGCGCCAACAGGACAAAGGTCGACTACGTTGAGTGCGTAACGGTTGTTCAGTGGCCTGCCCGGGAAAATATTGACCCGAGACTCATCCGTGCGGTTAACAATACCGAGTTCGCCGGTCTTAGTGATCAGCCGGGTAAAGCGGACGCAGCGAGCGCAGAGCACACAACGTTCCTGGTCGTGCACCACGCCGCAACCGAAATCCAGTTTCTTGGCCTTGAGCACCGGTGGCACCGTCATACGGCTTTTTTGGCCATCGTATTCCATGTAGTAATCCTGGAGCTTGCACTCACCAGCCTGATCGCAGATAGGACAATCGATCGGATGGTTAATCATCTCCAACTCCATGACATTCCGTTGGATTCTTTTGATGTTGTCTGTATCGATCAACACCTTCATGCCCTCTACCGCCCTGGTTTTGCAGGCAGGAACAACGGGCGGACGCCCCTCTTCGATCCCAACCAGGCACAAACGGCAGTTGCCATCCGCGCCAAGGGCCGGATGATAGCAGAGATGAGGAATTTCGATGCCCACAGCATCAAGCGCGTCTATCAGGTTTTTTCCTGATTCGACTTCGACTTCCTCTCCGTTGACAAACAACTTTATCTTTTCAGCCATGGTCCCCGTATCCTTATTACATCGTGGCCTGAACTGGAGCGTCGTTTTTGACGTACGCCTCGAATTCATGCCTGAATTTGTTCAGATAACTGCGTGTCGACATGGTACATGCCGCAGAAAGAACACAGACTGTTTTTCCTTCAATGTTGTCGCAAAGCTCGTTCAACAGGTCTATGTCAGCGGTTGTCCCCTCGCCCCGTATGATTTTTTGAACTATCTTCAACATCCAGCCAAGACCTTCACGACAGGGTGTGCACTGACCGCAGGACTCGTGGTGGTAGAAGAAAATGAGGTTTTCGACCAGTTTCACCATGTCTACGGTATCATCAAGAACGACTATACCGCCTGAGCCGAACATGGTTTTATGCGCGGCCATAGATTCGTAATCAAGGGTCACATCCTGGGCTTCCTCGGGGGTCAGCACAGGAGTGGAACTGCCGCCTGGAATGATGCCTTTCAGGGTTCGACCATCAAGCACACCGCCGGCTACCTTATCGATCACCTCAAGGATGGGCAGGCCGAGCGGCAGTTCGTACATGCCCGGTTTCTTGACCAGACCAGAGATCCCAAACAGATGGGTACCGGGACTCTTTTCCGTGCCAAATGCCTTGTACGCGTCGGGACCGTTGGCAAGAATAAAGGGCAGGGACGCAATGGACTGCACGTTGTTAATGATCGTCGGGCAGCCATACAGACCTTCCACAGCAGGAAACGGCGGCTTACTGCGCGGTTGTCCTTTCCGTCCTTCGATGGATTCAAGCAGGGCTGTTTCCTCGCCACAGATGTAGGCGCCTGCTCCACGGTGGACCGTTACGTCCAGTTTGTAGTCGTGGCCAGCAACGGAATCGCCAAGGTAACCTGCTGCGTAGGCCTCGTCGATGGCAGCCTGCAAGGCCTTTGTTTGGGCGACATATTCACCGCGGATATAGATGTAGGCGACATGGCTCTGGATCGCGTAGCAACAGATGATGATGCCCTCGATGAGCAGATGCGGGTCCCCAACAAGAATGTAGCGGTCCTTGAAGGTGGCTGGCTCGGATTCATCGGAGTTGACCGCCAAGTAGACAGGCTTATCGAGCCCCTTTGGCAGGAAACTCCACTTAAGACCAGTGGGGAAACCGGCGCCGCCGCGACCACGCAGGCCACTGGCTTTGACCGTCTCGATGACCTCCTCGGGCGGCATGCTGAACACCTTTTCCACGTTTTCGTAGGCGCCATGCTCCTTGGCCACCTCAATCCTGTGGGCGTCGGGGATGTCAAATCGGGCACTGAGTACTTTTACTTGCATTATCCTTCGCTCTCCTTATTTCAGCGTGGCCAAGAGATCCTTGAGTTTTTCTACGTTCATGTTCTCGTAGAACTCCCCATTGATCTGAACCACCGGAGCGGTGCCGCAGTGTCCCATACATTCGACCTCTTCGAGGCTGTACTGACCGTCTGCACGGACTTCTCCGGGTTTGATGCCTAACTCG
>JAVEYP010000030.1:0-9900 GCA_034003445.1 Desulfobulbus sp. | reverse complement strand
CCATCATCATGATGTCGGTCATGGGCCTGATCAATGTCTCGGGTTTCCTCCATTCCTGGCGGGACCAGTGGTACGACGGCCTCATCTCCATCCTCTCATTCATCTGTACCCTCTGGTTCGCACCCCATCTGGACAAAGGCATCATGCTCGGCGTAATCCTTTGCCTGCTGGTCTTTCTCTACAAGAACATGCGGCCGGTGGTCAGCTCGCTTTCCCGCGAGCAGAGTACAGCGCTGGTCTGCCCCATCTCCCAGGGGAGCGGGGAATGCGACTACCTGTCCATGATCCGCTTCGAGGGGCCGCTGTTCTTTGCCAACGCCAGCTACCTGGAGGACAAGATCTCTGACTTGATGCTCTGCAAAACCACCCTCAAACATGTGCTGATCGTGGCCAACGGCATCAATGATATTGACGCCTCAGGCGAGGAAACATTATCCTTGATCGTCGGCAGGTTGCGGAGTGCCGGGATCGACATCTCTTTCAGCGGTCTCAACGAGACGGTGACGAAGGTGCTGGTGCGCACCCACCTGTTCAACAAAATCGGTGCTGACCACATCTACCCCACCCCGGAAAAGGCCCTGCACCATATCCACCCGTCGCTGCACACGAAAGAGGAACTCGCGCGCTGCCCCCTCGGGGTGACGGCCCAACCCCAGACCATTCGCCCCTAAGAGGTGTGCCATGTCCGTGATCACCGTCTTTAACGCCCTGCACTGCAACGAAGAAGAAATCATCACCGGCCTAGTGCAAGAGACCGGCTACCGTCGGGTCGACGACCCCGAGGTAGTCGACAGGGCCGCGTCATTGTCCGGGCTGAGCGCCGACCGGGTAGTCAAAGCCTTTTCCGCCAAGGCCTCGCTGTTCAACCCCTTCACCCACGAGAAAGAAAAGTCCGTAGTCTACCTGCGCCAGGCAGTGGCTGAGATCCTTGGCGAGGGCAAAATGGTCCTCACCGGGTTCTCCAGTCATCTGGTACCAGCCGCCATCTCCCATGTCCTGCGCATCTGCCTGGTGGCGGAGATGAGCCACCGGATTCGCCAGGCCGAGGGCGGAGCTCCACCGGAGAAAGACGCCCTCAAGTCGATCCGCAAAAGTGACGAAGACCGCAGCGCCTGGGCCCTACTGCTCCACGGTAAGGCCGACCCCTGGGACCCACTACTCTACGACATTGTCATCCCCACCGACAAGATCGCCCCTGAGGAGAGCGTCCACCTGATCGTCCGCAATCTCCATTCCGACGTCCTCACCCCCACCCCTGCCTCGCTGGAGGCCCTAGCCGACTTCCGACTGCAAGCGCGGGTGCAGGTGGCGCTGACCCTGGAGGGTCATCAGGTGAGCGTTGCGGTGCGCGACGGCGCGGTCATCCTGACCATCGAAAAGAACGTCCTCATGCTCAGCCGGCTGGAGCAGGAACTCCAGGAAATCGTGGCCAAGGTGCCGGGCGTGCGTTCCGTGGTCACCCAGGTGGGCCCGAACTTTCACCAGGCCGACATCTACCGCAAGCTTGAGTTCCAAGGGCCGAGTCGTGTGCTTCTGGTAGACGACGAGCGCGAGTTTGTGCAGACCCTGTCCGAGCGGCTTCTGCTGCGCGACATGGGCTCGGCCGTGGCCTACGACGGTGAGTCGGCCTTGGAGATGCTCAAGGAGGACGAGCCCGAGGTGATGATTCTCGATCTGAAGATGCCGGGCATCGACGGTATGGAAGTGTTACGACAAGTCAAGGCCACTCAGCCGGAGATTGAGGTGATTATCCTGACCGGCCACGGCAACGAGACCGACCGGGAGACCTGCATGCAGTTGGGCGCCTTCGCCTACCTGCAGAAACCGGTGGACATCGACGTGCTCAGTGAGACCATGAAAAAGGCCAACGAGAAGATTCAGGGACGCAAGCAGGCGCAGCAGGGCGCCTGAAATAGGACGGACAGCGGGTCCGCGCGCACATTCGCCCGGGCCAAGGAGGAGGCATGGCACAGCTGTTCAAACCGCGATTCCTCGACCAGGATGATCAGGGTTCGGGGATATACAAGCCGCTGTTCAACTTCCGGCGACTGTGGAAGCTGTCCATCGCTGCCATGCTGGCCGTGGCCCTGCTCCCCCTGTTGACCCTAGCGGTGGTCGACTATGTGACCAGTACCGAATCCGTGGAGTCAGAATTCCACCTGGAGACCGCCCGTCTTGTCTCCAACGCCCGGCGAACCCTGGCCTCCTACCTGGACGAGCGCAAATACATTCTTAACTTTCTCGTCTTTGACAACTCCTACGAACAGCTGTTCGAGCCGCGACGGCTGCGGATGCTGCTCGACCACCTGAAGAGCGGCCTGGGCGAATGGATGGAACTGGGGGTCATTGACCACAAAGGCATCCAGCGCAACTACGCCGGGCCCTATCCGGTCAAGGGCAGGGATTACAGCCAGCAGGAGTGGTACAAAAACCTGGGCTACACCGACCAAGAAAGCGACTTGGACGTCATCTCCATGCGTTCCAACATCAGCGACGTCTTCCTGGGGTTCCGCAACACCCCGCACTTCGTCATCTCGGTGCTGCACAACAACGATCAGGGCGAGCACTACATCCTGCGCGCCAGCCTGGACCTCGACCGGCTCAACTCCATCCTCTCAGGGCTCGAGGTGAGCGGCAAGGGCGACGCCTTCCTCATCAACCACCAGGGTATCGTCCAGACGCCCAGCCGCCGTTTCGGCAAGGTGCTCAGTACCTTCCCGCTGCAGGTGCCTGAGCCGTCGGAGCACACCGAGGTCATCGCAAGTCAGGACCACCTCGGCAACCCGGTGATCATCGGCTACGCCTACATCACCGGCACCCCCTTCATCCTCATGGTGGTCAAGCATAAGAACGAATTGATGGCCGCCTGGTCGGCCAACAACGTCCAACTGCTCGTATTCCTGGTCGGTTCGGTGCTGGCCATCTGCGCCGTGGTCTTCGGTATCTGCACCATTCTGGTGAACAGCATCTATCAGGCGGATCAGAAACGCGTCGCCACCTTGCACCAGGTGGAGTATGCGAACAAAATGGCCTCCATCGGCCGGCTCTCGGCCGGCGTGGCGCACGAGATCAATAACCCGCTGGCGATCATCAACGAGAAGGCTGGACTGATCAAGGACTTGTTCATCTTCCGCAAGGAGTACACCGGCGACACCCGCCTGATCGGCCTGATCGACTCGATCATCGCCTCAGTAGAGCGCTGCGCCACCATCACCCGGCAACTGCTTCACTTTGCCCGCAACATCCAGGTGAGCCTGCAGAAGCTCAGCCTGCGGCAGGTGGTCGCTGATGTGCTCGAGTTCCAGACCAGGGACGCCGACCACCGAAACATCACCATCGAGGTGGACATCCCCGAGGACATCCCCGAATTTGTCTGTGACCGCGGCAAGTTGCAGCAGGTGTTCATCAACCTGGTGAACAACGCCTTTGCCGCCATGCTGGATGGCGGCCGCCTGGAGATCCGTAGCCGCCTGGGACGGGAAGGCAGGACAGTGGTCACTCAGGTGAGCGACAACGGCTGCGGTATCCCGCAGGAGAACATCAAGAAGATCTTCGAGCCTTTCTATACCACCAAGAGCGGGAGCGGCGGCACCGGCCTTGGGCTGTCCATCACCTACGGACTGGTCAAGGAAATCGGCGGCGAGATCGACATCCAGAGCACGGTCGACAAGGGCACGACGTTCATCATCACTCTGCCGCTCGACTATAAAGCCAAAGAAGGAGAAAAAGATGCGAGTCCTACTGGTTGATGACGAGCAGGAATTGGTGGCCACCTTGGCGGAGCGGCTGGAAATGCGCGGCATCGAGGCCACCTGGGCGAGTGACTCCAACACCGCACTTGAACGTGTTCGTCAAGAGCGGTTCGACATCGCCCTGCTGGACGTCAAGCTGCCGAATATGAACGGCCTGGAACTCAAGCGGCTCATCGAGGCCGAGTGTCCGTGGATGAAGTTCATCTTCCTCACCGGCCACGGCTCAGATGAAGATTTCGTGGCCTGTTCGGCCGAGAGCGGGTGCGACTACTACCTGATCAAGCCGGTGCAACTCGATGTGCTGATGGGCAAACTGAACGAAATCTTCAAGGGGTCGGGAGGGCCGCCATGAGCGCGGATCAAGACACCACCAGTGACCTAGGGATCGGCTTCTTTGGCAACATGACCGCGTCCATCTCCCACGAGATCAAGAACGCGCTCGCTATCGTCAACGAGAACGCCGGCCTGCTCGGGGACCTGGCGCTGCTTATGGATAAGGGACGGCCGCTCTCGGCCGAGCGACTGACCACCATCGCCGGCAACATCCGCCGCCAGGTGCAGCGCGCCGACGACATCATCCGCCGGCTCAACCGCTTTGCCCACAGCGCCCACGAACCGGCCACGCGCATCGACCTTCGCGAGGTGCTGGCCTTTACCGTGGCCCTGGCCGAGCGACTCGCCACCATGAAAGGGATCACGCTGGTGCTGGCTGCGGGCGAGCCGGTGTCGCTGGTAATCCGCCCCTTTGTGCTCGAAAATCTCCTCTGGCTCTGCCTGCAGCGCCTGTTCGTCGCGGCTGGCTCTGGAGGAACGGTGGAATTGGCCACAGAGGCGAAAGACGGCTGCGCGCTTGTGCGGCTGCGCTGCGGCAGCGGCACCCAAGTCGGGCCGGTAGCGGCTGAGGCCGCGCGCCTGGGGCAATCGCTCCTGGCCGAACTCCAGACAGAGATCGACACGGACGCCGACCAAGGCGAACTGCTTCTGCGGCTGCCGGCCCCTGCCTGCAGTTGAGCGGCCCTGCCGCCTACAACCAACAACGGCTACCAAGGAGGATGCCATGAGCGAACGAGTACTGCTGATCGACGACGAAAAGGATTTCCTCGAGGTTATGTCCGAACGAATGAGAAACCGGGACATCGACGTCACCACCGCCACCTCGGCCAAAGAAGCCCTCGGCCTGGTGGAGAAGGAGTCGTACGACGCCATCATCCTGGACCTGCAGATGCCGGAGATGGATGGCCTGCAAGCCCTGGAACGGCTCAAGGCCATTAACCCGGACCTGCAGGTGATTCTTCTCACCGGCCACGCCACCATCGAAAAGGGGGTACAGGCGATGAAGCTCGGGGCTACGGATGTGCTCGAAAAGCCTGCTGATATCCAGACCCTGACTGAAAAAATCCGCAAGGCCCATGCCCGCAAGATCATCCTCGTGGAAAAGGAGAATGAAGAGAAAATTCGCGCTATTCTCGGGTCCAAGGCCTGGTAGGTTCGCACTCCGACCCGCACTTGTCGTACCAGTGCGGACCGCCTCGGCCGCAGAACCTGCCGAGCAAATCTTCAATCTTGTTCATTTTTCCTGTGGATAAAATCCAATTCGATTGATATCTTGCCGCATTTTCATCCTCCAGGCTGGTCCGTTCCCTCCTGGATGGCCTATTGCTTTGTTTCGCTCCAGCGAATATTTCCAATGACCACGGAGAAAAACTACACCATGCGAACAATCAGGAAAAAAATGAACGGCAGGGAGGTGCTGCAGGTCCTGCTTGACGGCAACAGGCGTTTCCTCAGTGACAAGTGTGAGCATCCCAACCACTGCGAGGCATCGCGCCGGGGACTGGTCAACAGTCAGGATCCCATGGCGGTCGTCTTGACCTGCGCCGACTCAAGGGTGCCGCCTTGCGACGTGTTTGACGTGGGCCTGGGCGACCTGTTCGTTGTGCGGGTGGCCGGCAACATTATCAACGACCATATCCTCGGCTCCATCGAATACGCCGTGGACCACCTCAATTCTTCTCTGGTTATGGTCATGGGCCACAGTTCCTGCGGGGCGATTACCGCCGTGTCTCAGGGCGTGAAGCTGCACGGCCATGTGGCCAGCCTCACGCCACCCATTGACGCAGCCCTTAAAAAGACCAAGGGCAGGCCGGGCATCTGGACCGACAATGCCGCCAAGGAACTGGCCCTGACTATGGCCCGAAGGATCGAGGAGTCGGAACCGATCATGGTCGACATGGTGGAGGAAGGCAAGGTGCTGGTGATAGCGACCTATTACGACCTGGATACCGGCGAGGTGAGTCTGCTCAGCGAGGGCATCCTCTAGCCGTTCCCGCCTCTGCCCCGCTCACCAAAAAACGGCCGCCGCGACCTCCCCGCGACGGCCGCTTTTCTTTTGACCTTGCCGGCAAGGAGGCCGTTGTGTGTGCTCAGCCCTTGTCCCGAAACTGGCGCAGGTCGATCTCGTACTTGTTGACCTTGTCGTAGAGGCTCTTGCGCGAGATACCCATGACCTGATGGGCAACGCGCACCTGACCACCGGTGCGCTGTAAGACCTGGAGCAGATACAGCCGTTCCTGCGTCTCCATGTGTTTCTTCCAGGGCAAACCCACCCCGTCTGGGTCGGCCGCTGGCATTGGTGGTGCCCCTGTTGCGGCGGGCCCGTCCTCGCCCAGCACGCAGGTACGGCGCACGAAATTACGCAGCTCGCGGATGTTGCCCGGCCAGTCACGATCCATCAGCCGCCCGATCAGCTCCGGCGAGCAGGGCCGCACGCCGGTCTGCTGGCCATCGCAGTACTCGTTCCAAAAATAATCCACGAGCAGCGGAATGTCGTCCCGTCGCTCCCTGAGTGGCGGCAGCCGTACCGGCAAGACATTGAGCCGGAAGTAGAGGTCTTGTCGGAAGGCGCCGCGGGCCACCTCTGCCTCCAGGTCACGGTTGGTGGCGGCGACCACCCGAGCGCGCAGGGGGATAAGGGGGTTGCCACCCAATCGCGAAAAGCAGCGTTCCTCAAGCACACGCAGCAGTTTGGCCTGCAGTTGGGTGGGCATTGAGCAGATCTCGACGAGGAACAGGGTGCCACGACCGGCATGCTCGAACTTGCCGAGCTTGCGCTGGATGGCCCCAGTAAAAGCGCCCTTCTCGTGGCCAAACAGCTCGGACTCGATCATCTCCGTCGGTATCGCCCCCATGTTCACCGCAACGTAGGGGGCCGACTCCTGATGGCTGATGTCGTGCAGAGCGCGGGCTACCAGTTCCTTGCCGGTGCCGGTCTCGCCAATAATGAGCACCGGGTCGGGCTCATGGGCGATGGCCTCAATCAACCGATAGAGTTCCAGCATGGACGGGTGGTTCCCCACCAGGTCGTAGAAGCGAGAACGGGTCGCGCGCGCACGGGTGAGCTGTTCCTCGAGGCGGCGGTTCTCCAGCACCAAGAGACGACGCTCAATGGCCCGCTCGAGGGTGGCCAGGATGATGTCCTCGTCCACCGGTTTCTGCAGGAAATCGTACGCTCCCTTCTTGACCGCCTCCACCGCCAGACTGATGTCGCCGTGGCCGGTGATAAGGATCACCGGCAGGTCGGCGTCGCGCTCAAGGATGCGCTCGAGCAGGACCATGCCGTTCATCTCCGGCATACGGATGTCGGCGAGTACGGAGGCAAACGGCTGGTCGCCGAGGCGGGCGAGCGCCTCCAAGGGGTTGCCGCAGGTGGTGGCCGCGTAGCCGTTGAGGGTAAGCGTCTGCTTGATGGCAGCGAGCAGATAGAGGTCATCGTCAACCACCAGGATCGCCGGCGGGGCAGCTGCGCTCCCCTCCGCCTTCATAGCACCCCTCCGAAACAGGCCCGCTGACTCTCATCCTGATGGTACTGAGGGATGTTCACCGCAAAGCGCGCGCCCCGGCCGGGCTGGCTGGTCAGCTCAATGTGGCCGGAAAAGCCGCGGACGATGCGGTCGACGATGGACAGCCCCAGGCCGGTGCCCATGCCGACCTCACGGGTGGTGAAGAAGGGGTCGAAAATCTTCTTCTGCAATTCCTCCGGGATGCCCTCGCCATTATCGGCCACGCTCACCTGCACATAGGGCTCGTGGCACATGGTCGTGGGGTTAAGCGCTTCGATCACGCGGCTGGTGATAATTAGTTTGGGCACCACCACCCTGCCTATAGCCTGGATGGCGTTCAGCACGAGATTGAGAAACACCTGTTCGAGACGAACCTCGGCGCCGAACACCACGCAGGGCTGCTCAGCCAGTTGCAAGTCGAGGTTGATCTCGCTCAGACGAAGCTGCGACTCAAGAAAGCTGAGGATCTTGCGGATGATCTCGTTCAGGTCCACCGGTGCCTGCTCCTCTTCGACCTTGCGGCCGAAGCTCCGCATAGTGCTGATGATTGACGAGGCCTTGTTCACCCGGTCGATGATGATTTGCAGGTTCTCACGCACCATGTCCTTGTGATCCCCGGGCGCGTCCAAGGCCTTGAGGCAGTTGCGGGCAAACAAGAGGATGGCGTTGAGCGGCTGGGTGAGCTCGTGGCCGACGCCGGCGGCCATCTCGCCCAGACTGGCGAGTCGGCTGGAATGGATGAGCTGCTTCTGCCCCTCCTGCATCTGCTGCATGAGCGCAAAGAATTCGCTGCAGTCGGAGCAGATGAGCATGTGCAGGACCAGACCGTTGGGGTGGACATGGGTTGAGCCGCGCATCTTCACCGGCAAGCCAACGCCGTCGACGGTGCGCAGCTGCGCTGGGAACTCCTCGAATTCGCCGGCGGCGAAAGCAGCGCGGATCTCTTCGGCCCGGTCCGCCTCCACCAGGTCGTCGAGGGCGAGTCCCCGGTCTGCACCGGCGACCAAGCCGGTGCACCGCACGTACTCACGATTGGTCTGGATGACCCGGAACTCGTGGTCAAGGAGCAGAAACAGCTCGGATATCCCGGCCAGGATACGCTCGGTGAACGAGCGACTGGCCTCCATCTCCTCGTGCTTCTTCAGAACCCGGACGACCAAGTCCTCCCGCTGCTTTTCCAATATTTTGATGGCGCGGTCGCTCATGGCTGCTTCTCTCTTACCCGGAACCGCCCGGGCGATGCGCCGGCTAGTTCCGGCTGGACCAGTTGTACCGGCATTCGGCGCGTGTTGCAAGCCACCGGACGGCCCACCGTGCTGCGCAGACCTGCTCACGTTCGAGTGACCCGCCTCCTTGCCTCAAGACCCTGTGCAAGGAAGGTATCTCGTCGCTCAATCCGGCCAGAGCCTATTGAGGTCGCGGCCAACGCTGCCCTGTCGCTCGCTCGTGAATTGCACTCCTTCTCGCTCAAGTTGAACCCCATGCCCGACTTTCCCACAGCAAAATCGCCGTCTAAAACGCCGGATCCATCGAGCCTGGGAGCCGTGGGGTCTCCGGCGACTCGGCGAGCTCCCCCGCGGTCACCCACAACCCGTGCCGGCACGAACCGGGCATCACCCGCAAGGACGACAACATAGTATTCCAATGGCCCAACACCCTGATGGGCATTGTCCTCGCCAACGTGGGCCTTAGGGCCTTATCTGACGGCATCCGCGTGGAACGCCGTGCCTGTGCCAGGAGTTTCGGCTGGATCATCCTGATGGCTGCCTGAAACTGGCGGACGGCGAGCCAGCCGGATCGCAGGCAACCCCTTTGCGGTCTCGGCTCATCGCCACCTCTTGAGAAGGCTGGTGCTCAGCGGATAGGTGGGCAGTCCCACCATCCTCTTCCTCACCGCCACGATGCTCGCCTGTCCGACCTGGCTGGTCGCCCTAGCAACAGCTGCTCCGGCAAAGCTCTCCGCGGACTCGGCTCTGCGCAGCATACTCTTCCCGCCCTGGCCTCGCCCGAGGCCGCGATGGCATCCAGCGATGTATTTACGCCGGTAAAACCAGCTAAATAACTGAAATAAATCAGTAAAATCTAACCATGACCAGCTGCTCTGCATGGCCCCATGCACTCTTAGAGGGTAAAATTATTTGTATGCGAGAATCACGAACCTATCGTATCCCCTTTGGCTGTTTCTTGAATAGGGGCATCCCTGCGATCCAGAGAAAAGACAATCACCATAGCAAAACTCTTTCCCGACAACACATGGATAGCAACTCGTGATGACTCCTCTCTGGCTCTAGAGAATCATCCGAAACGGA
>JAVEYP010000029.1:0-9998 GCA_034003445.1 Desulfobulbus sp. | reverse complement strand
ACCGGGCGAGCGTCTGCGCGACCAGAGTCTTGCCGCTACCGGTGGGCCCGATGAGGATGATGTTGGACTTCTGCAGCTCGACGTCGTCGCCGTCTGTGGTCGGCGGCGCGGTGTTGCGCTTGTAGTGGTTGTAGACCGCCACGGACAGGACCCTCTTCGCGCGCTCCTGGCCGATGACGTACTCGTCCAGATAGGCCTTGATCTCCTTGGGCTTGAGCAACTGCGGGCCGAGCCCGGCCGCGTCCCCATCCTCGGGGCTCTCGTCCATGATCTCGTTACACAGGCCGATGCACTCGTCGCAGATGTAGCCGCTTTGGCCAGCGATCAGCTTGTTGACCTCGGCCTGGGCCTTGCCGCAAAACGAGCAGGAGCAGGTAAGGCTGTGGTCGTCGTCAAAATCGTTCTTCACGCTCACTTCTCCTCGCCCAGTTCCTCGCGGCTGGTCAGCACCTTGTCGATAAGGCCGTACTTGCAGGCCTCAAGCGCGCTCATGAAGTTGTCGCGTTCGGTGTCGGTCTGTACCTTTTTTATTGATTTGCCGGTGTGTTTGGCCAGGATGGTGTTCAGATCGTGGCGCATGCGCAGGATCTCTCGGGCATGGATGTCAATGTCCGTAGCCTGCCCCTGGTACCCGCCCATGGGCTGATGGATCATGATACGCGAGTTGGGCAGGGCGAACCGCTTGCCGGCCGTCCCGCTCGCCAGCAGCAACGCCCCCATGGAGGCAGCCTGGCCCATACACAAGGTCGCCACGTCGCAGCGAATGTACTGCATGGTGTCGTAGATGGCCATCCCAGAGGTCACCGAACCACCGGGTGAGTTGATGTAAAAGGTGATGTCCTTGTCCGGGTCATCGGCCTCAAGGAACAGCAGCTGGGCGATGACAACACTGGCGACATCATCGTTGACCGGGCTGCCAAGAAAAATAATACGCTCCTTGAGCAGGCGCGAGTAGATATCGTAGGCCCGTTCGCCGCGCGGGCTCTGCTCAACGACCATGGGAACTAAGTTCATGCGTGTCTCTCCGTCAAACTGAGCCTGCAGCGGCTGGGCCATTGCAGGCATGTTCTGTTCTGTCAACTGGTGGTTCGGAAGGGGTCAGGCGGTCTCTTCTGCACTGGCCTCGGTTGCGGCTGGTGGTGGCACCTCGACGAAGCAGGCCTGCTCGCGGAGAAAGCTGAGGACCTTCTCGTTGTGCAGCTCGTTCATGAAAGGCAGGATCTCTTCGCGGCGCTGGAAGTACTTCTTCACCTCGTCAACGGTCATCTTGTACTGCTCAGCGATGCGCTGATATCCGCGTTGGAGGTCCTCGTCGGCAATTTTGATTTCCTCGACCTCAGCGATTTTCTTCAGGAGAAAATCACCCTTGACCCGCTTGGCGGCCACACCCCGGTTATTTTCGACAAGTTCTTCTAAGTTAATACCGGCAGACTCAAAAGACAATCCACTGCGCTTGAGATTTTCCTCGGTCTGCTTGAGCATCTCCTGGATTTCGTAATTGACCAGCCGCTGCGGCACCTCGAACGGGTTCAGCTCAATGAGCTTGTGCATGAGCTTATCGTCCAGGTCACCCTTCAGGGCTTCGTCCTTAGCCTGCTGCAGGCGGGCGCGAATGTCGTCGCGCAGGGCCTGGAGGCTGGTCAGTTCAGGCTTGATGTCCTTGGCAAACTCATCGTCCAATTCCGGCTTGACGCGGACCTTCACGTCCTTGACGTCCACCTTGAACTCCACCTTCTTGCCGGCGAGTACGGGGTTGGGGTAGTCCGACGGGAAATCGACATCATACAGGGCCTTCTCACCCTTCTTCATGCCAATGAGCTTCTCTTCAAAGTCCTTGCCCAGCCGGTTCATGCCGATGTCAACCGAGTAGTTCTCGTTGCGCACCTCTTTCATGGCCTTACCGTTGTCAAAGCCCTGGAAGTCGACCATAGCCACGTCATCCATGGCGATCACGTGCCCTTCCTCGGCGGTCTGCAGGGCCGCCTGGTGGCGTTGCAGCAGGGCGAGTTCCTTATCGATCTCCTCCTCACTCACCACCAGCGCCGGCTTCTCGATCTCCAACCCCTTGTATTCCTTAAGGTCGAACTCCGGTTTAATGTCGACCAGGGCCACGTACACAAAGGTGCCGTCTTCAGGAAAGCGGTGCTCCGCGATTTCGGGATGCACGACCGGCTCCAGCCCCTCCTTCTCAACGGCATCGAAATAGCTCTCCTGCACCAATTTCTCGCCGAGCTCGCCCTGGATCTGGTCGCGGAAATTCTTCTCCAGCACGCTCTGGGGGACCTTGCCGCGGCGGAAGCCTTTCAGCCTGACGTCTTTGTTGACCTTGGCGTAGGCCTTATCAAGCGCAGGGCCCACAGTTTCCTTGGGGAGGGTAATGGTCAGCTTCCTAGTCAGATCAGAGAGATTTTCGACAACGATTTCCATGGACTGCGGTTCCTTTTATTCAGTTGTGGGCGGATATGACCCCGGCAGCGTTGTGCTGTGTGGTGCGCCATCCCTGTGCCGGGGAGCGCGTGGTCCGATCGGTGGAATACGACTGGTGCGAGAGGGGGGAGTCGAACCCCCATGAGCGCGGCCCGCTGGATCCTAAATCCAGTGCGTCTACCAATTTCGCCACTCTCGCGGACAATTAAGCGGTGACTAATAACCAAGAAAACGGCCTGCGTCAAGTCATCCCTCACCGAAAAAAGATGGGATTCCAGCAAACTGAGCTGATTACGACACGGTGCGCGCAGCTCCGCCGGCGGCTCGGTGTTCGCCGGCCCGCTCCCCTGATCGGATGAGCGCAGCCGCGACGATAGGCAAGACAAACACCGTAGCCGCGGTCACCTGAAAGGCATAGCGCATGCCCCAGGAATCCATGCTCAGGCCCGCGAACATAGCGCCCGTGAACACCCCTGCGCTCATGGCCAGGTTGAACACGCCCATCATAGTGCCGTGCCCGAAATGCGTGCGTCCCTCCTCGGCGGCCCAGGCGCCAAGTACGGGCCAGAGCACCGCCTCGCCAAAGCCAAGAAACAGGTAGGCGGCCAGCATGGTGGGGAAGCTGGCCATCTCCGGTATGATCCAAATAGCAACACTCATACACACACAGCCGGCGACCAGCAGCCGCACCTTGTCGTACCGGTCTGCCAGTCTGCCAAAGGGGACTTGCAGCACGGCGTTCATCACCGTCCGGCCAGCAATGACCACACCCGCATGCACGCTGCTGCTCCCCGGCCAATCGGCCATCATTAATGGCAGAAAGGCCATGGTCGGCACCATCATCAGCACAGTGGCAAAACGGGCGAGCAGAATGCCCACTGTCCGCTGGCGACGCAGCATGCGACGGATGCTCCGCAGCAGACCGTCCTGCGAGGGGTGGTCAAGAGCGGAGCAGACCGGCAGGTTACGAACCACGAACAAAAAGGCGATGAAGCAGAGCCCGGCCATCACGTAAAACACCGAGGTCAGCCCAAAGGCATCGGCCAGCAGGCCGCCGAGCACCGGGCCAGCGCCGATGCCGCAGAAGATGGCGATATTGATGGTGCTCATGGAGCGGCCTTCCTCCCCGGGCGGGGCCAGCATGCTCACGTAGGACATGGCCACTGGTACGACCATGGCCGCGCCGACCCCCTGAAACAGGCGGATGAGCACCAGATGGAGGACACTGGTGGCATGCGGTACGAGCAGACCGACCAGGCCGTAAATGAACAGTCCGCTGATGAGGAAGCCCTTCCGTCCCCAGCGGTCGGAAAGGTTCCCAACCACTGGCTGGCAGAGACCGCGGCTCACGGAAAAGACCGCGGTGATCACCCCGAGGGTGAAGCCGGTGGCCCCCAGTTCACTGGCCCAGAGCGGCAGGATCGGGATGATAATGCCAATGCCCAGGAGGGCGATGAATACCGACAGAACGACGGTGAAAAGGATTCGGTTGTGCATGGTGGGTCAAGGGGCCGCGGGGTCGCAGAGAGGAAATACTCGTTGAACAGGAGGTGCAGACCGTAGTCCTCCCTTGTACCATCCACCAGCGGAAAAGAAAACCGCTGTGTGCCGGGCGGCCGCTGAGCACGCCCCCGCGGGCGACCGGCGTGCGTTGCGGTTGACACCCTCACCCGGTGGGGTGTACTCCTTGCCCATGAGCTGGCCCGTGGATCCTTCCCTTACGCAACCAAGAGGTGCCGGATGAACATGAAGGAAGAGTTTGACAACCTGGTGGAAAGACTGAAGAGAGAGCGGGATGAAATCAAGGTAAAGATGCACCTTGCCTCCATGGAGCTCAAGGAGGAGATCGCACAAGCCGAGGAGAAATGGCAGCGCGTCAAGGTCAAGATGGCCGAAATCGGCGATGGCGCCGTCGACACCTCAGAGGAATACATCGCCAAGGCTAAAATCGTCGGCGAAGAGTTAAAGGAAACCTACAGCCGAATCATCAGGCGTCTTGGCGAGTAAGCCGCCTGGTCCGGCAGATGGCAGGGCCAGGCGGCTGCGACAGGTCTTCCGGCCAAAAGCGCCCGCCGGCGCGCTCACTTAAAGCGAAGCGGCTTATCACCCACCGGGTCCGGCCTGGTTTGTCGCGGCGCGGTCGGTCCCAGCCGACTGTCCGGCGGTGCAGGCCGCACTGTCCCGTGTCGCTCCCGCCCCTGCTCGTGTAACAGGTCGATAATCCGGTCCATTTTCCGAGTGAGGCCGGCGAGCTGGTTCATGATCCTGAACACGAAAAACGGCAGCAGGATCGACATCACCCCTACCGTGACCACGGTCACCAGGCCGACCAGCACCAGCAGGTAGCCGACGCTGTCGGCCAGCAGTTTTTGTAGCATTGTTGTGTCCCGTCATAACGGGGCCACGGGTCCATTCCCGTGGCCCCGTTTCTTTTCAGAACCGATCAATGACCACCAGCTCAGCCATCGGCAGCCGGCCGGCCCGCGGCACGATCTCCCCCGCCCCCCTGCCGATGGCCACGGCCATGACCAGCACGTGGTCCGTGGGCAGGTTGATCATCTCAGCCACAGCCTCGAAATCAAAGCCCGTCATAGGGCAGGAGTCATAGCCCATGGCCTGCGCGGCCAGCATCAGGGTTTGGGCGGCCAGGGCGCACGAGCGCTGGGCCTCGTCCCGCTGCAGCTGCGCGTTGTCGCGATAGGAGCCATTTAAGGCGGCAAGGACAGCCTGCCGCTCCCTGACAGGCACGTCCGGCCAGTAGCGTTCGGGATGTTTGTTCCAGGCCTGCAGGTCAGCGCAGAGGACAACGAACAGCGAGGCATCGGTCACCTGCGGCTGATCCCAGGCAGCCTTGCGGATGCGACGCCGCAGCTCCGGGTCGCGGACAACCACAAAACGCCAGTTCTGCACATTAAAGGCCGTGGGCGAAAGCAGCGTCAGGGAGAGTAATCGATCGACCTCTTCTTTGCTTAGGCGGTGGTCCGGATCAAATAATTTCACTGCCCGGCGGCTGGCAATAGCCTCAAAGGTTTCCAAGGGATCCTCCTGATGGGTTTACACGTAGTTTTGGTAGACCGGCTCGTACGTCAGTGCAGTGATATGGGCGCGCAGGTCATCCGGCCGCGGCTGACCGGCCAGGCCGAGCCGGTAGGCCACCTCGGCAACGGCCACGGCCACGGCGAGCGACACCTCGCGAATGCGCGGCAGGGGCGGGTAGAGCCGCCCCTCGTTCAGATCCGCCTCCGACACCTCACTGGCCACCACCCGCGCCGCTACCAGGAACATCTCGTCAGGCACCCGGGTCGCACCGCTGGCCATCACGCCCATGCCCACACCGGGGAAGATGTAGACGTTGTTGCCCTGGGCCGGGAACAGGGTACGACCGTTGTGGACCACTGGGGGAAACGGGCTACCGCTGGCAAAGATGGCCTGCCCGTTGGTCCAGTTGTAGGCCTCCTCGGCAGTGCATTCGGCCTTGGAGGTTGGGTTGGACAGGGAAAAGACGATCGGCCGCTCGTTGATCTGGGCAATGGCCTCGAGCACCTCTCGTGAGAACCGTTTGGCCTGGCCAGACACACCAATGATACCATGCGGCCGCACCGACTCAATGGCCTTGAGGAAATCATCCACTGGCGGGTGATCGTGGGCGTACAGGCACTTGTGGGCGCTCAGGTCGGGCCGGCTCTGGACCACCAGACCCTTGGAGTCGAAGTACCAGCAGCAGCGACGTGCCTCCTCCTGAGAAAGCCCCTCGTCCATCAGCGCGGAAACGAGCAGGTCACCGGTCCCGAGGCCGGCCTCACCGGCCCCAAGGAAGAGGAAGCGCTGATCGCGCAGGGCACCGCCGGTGATGCGCAGCGACGACAGGATACCGGCAACCGCCACCGAGGCAGTTCCCTGGATATCGTCGTTGAAGCAGCAGACCTGGTTACGGTACTTATCCAGCAACTGGAAGGCGTTACGGTTGGCAAAGTCTTCGAACTGGATGAGTCCACCGGGGTACAGCTGCTGCACCGCCAGCACGAATTCCTCGATCAGCTCTTCATACACCTGGCCGCGCAGGCGCGGATGGCGCAGACCGGTGTAGAGCGGGTCATTGAGCAGGCGGGCGTTGTCCGTCCCCAGGTCGAGTGTGACCGGCAGGCTAAGGTTAGGGTGGATGCCGGCGCAGGCGGTGTACAGGGCGAGCTTGCCCACCGGGATGCCCATGCCGTCGGCGCCCAGATCACCCAGGCCGAGGATACGCTCGCCGTCCGTGACCACAACACTGCGGATGTCGGCAAACGGCCAGTTGCCGAGCAGTTCGGCCACTCGGCCACGGTCATTGGCGGTGATATAGATGCCGCGCGGTCGCCGGAAAATATGGCCAAACTCCAGGCAGGCCTGACCCACGGTGGGGGTGTAGACAACGGGCATCAGTTCATTGATGTTATCGAGCAGCACCCGATAAAACAGGGTCTTATTGCGATCCTGGAGGGCGATAAGCGAGACGTAGCGGTCCAGGTCGGTGGAATGCTTGCGCAGGTTGGCGAGCACTCGCTGCATCTGTTCCTCCATAGTGTGCACCCGCGGCGGCAAGAGGCCGGTCAGGCCAAGGGCCTCGCGCTCCTCATGAGTGAAGGCCGAGCCCTTGTTCAAGGTCGGCTCGCGGAGCAGGCTTACGCCAGTGGGGAAACCGGCCAGGCGGTCGCGGGCGCGGAGCATGGTCTCGGTGTTGGAGGTGAGGCTCTTGCGCAGCATGGACTGCAGGTTAATGTGATTAAGAAACCGGGTCAGGGTTTCCCCGTCCACCAGATCCTTGTCGAAGCTGATGTTCACTTCGTTGCTTTCATGTGTGATTCTGTACATACCTTCTCCTTGCCGGCCGATGCAGCCGGGTGTCCCGCATAACTCGCCGCCATCCCCAAAAACACGCCGGACAACCGCGCCCGGTAACGGCAAAACAGTTTGTTCAGCATTACAAGTCGGCACCTGCCCTGTCAAGCGTCTCCAGCGCACAGGGTCGTTGCTGGCCGACAGAGTCAGCCTGCCCAAATAAAATGAAGACCGGGTCAAAACGACCCGTATTGAGGTTTTCCTGGCAGGTGGACTGTGCTATCATGGCGACCCAATCCTGCCTGCCAACGGGCAACGCGCCACGGCAGGTCATTTGGACCCGGTCGCGAGCAATGGGCACCTGTGCACAGGCTGCCCCACTGACTCGCGACACTCTGCCGCCTTCCCTCCTTCACCCGGGAGCACTCGCATGGACATCACCAAGTTCGCCATCCCTGAGATCATCTTTGGCCGGGGCAGCCTCGACCACGCCGGCCAATGTGCCTTGCGCCTAGGCGCCCGCAAAGTCTTTTTGGTGAGCGACGAGGGCATCGAGCAGGCCGGCTGGCTGCAGCGCCTTATGGACATCCTTGAACGCGAAGGCATCCGCTGGGTCTACTACCCCGGGGTGACACCCAACCCGCGCGACTTCCAGATCGAGCAGGGGGCCGAGTTTTACCTGAAAAACGGCACGGACGTGATCATCGCCATTGGCGGCGGCAGCGTGCTTGACACAGCCAAGGGCATTGCCATTATTGCCAGCAACGGCGGCCGCATCCGCGACTACGAGGGCGCCAACCGAGTGCAACGCCCCCTGCCCCCCATGATGCTCATCACCACCACCGCGGGCAGCGGTTCGGACATCAGCCAGTTCTGCATCATTACCGACATGAAGCGCGGGATAAAAATGTCCATCATCACCCGCACGCTGGTGCCCAACATCTCCATCGTTGACCCACTCATCCTGCGCACCAAAACGGAGTCCCTGATCATCCAGTCCGCGGTCGATGCCCTGGCGCACGCCATCGAGGCCTATATGTCGCGCATCGCCTCGCAGTTCACCGAGATGCACAGCCTCAAGGCCGTGGACCTAATCCTCGCCAACCTTAAGGAGGCGGTGGCCACCCGCTCGCTCGAGTCCCTTGAACAACTCAGCATCGCCTCGGTATCGGCCTCCATGGCCTTCAGCAACGCCGGTCTAGGCGCCGAGCACGCCCTCGCCCACTCGCTGGGTGGTCATTTTGACATGCGCCACGGCCTGCTCCACCCAATCCTGCTTACCAGCGTCATGCGCTTCAACACTGAGTTTAACCCGGCCAAGATGGCCAAGATCGGTCAGGTGATCCTCAATCGACGGCTGGGTTCCGATGAGGCCACCGCCCTGGGAGGCATCGAGCGTCTGGACGAGTTCTTCGCCCATTTCGACACGCCCCAACGCCTCGGCCAGATCATCGACTCTAGTGAGCGCCATCGCCTGGAGCCGATCTGCCGCATGGCGGTCCACGATGCCTGCAACCTGACCAACCCCCAACCCGCCACCTGGGAGAATTTCCTGCGCATCTGCGAGGAGGTCTGGTGATGCCCCACACCACCACCCTGGAGGACCTGATCGGCATCGAGCACTGCAAGCTCGGCTTCTACCAGGAACTGCAGCAAAAGGTCGAGCAGCTCAAAAGCTCGAATATCGAGCTGGATAACAAACGCCAGGAATTCCAGGCCCTGCTCGAAGGCATCACCGATCTGATGGTGGTGTTGTCCGGGGACATGCGCATCCAGCGGATCAACCATGTCTTTGCCGAGTGGTACCCCAGCATGGACCCTGTAGGCCACCATTGTTACGAGGTGTTTCGCGGCACAGACAGCCCCTGTTCCGAGTGCCCGGCCCTGCGCGCCCTTGACCGGGACGAAATCGCCAAGGAACTGTGCACCTACAAGCTTGATGGCCAGTTCCGCCAATTCGACATCATTGCCTCGCCCTTGCGCACCGGTCCCACCGGAGAACGGCAGGTGCTCCTGTTCAAGCGCGACGTGACCCTTGAAAAAGAGTTCCAGGCCCAGTTCTACCAGGCCGAGAAGATGGCCACGCTGGGCACCCTGACAGCAGGCGTGGCCCACGAGATTAACAACCCGCTCACGGCCATCAACGGCTTTGCCCAGGGGTTAAAGCGGCGCATGGGACGTCTCCATGGCCAGATCGACGACGACCTGTTCGAGGATTTCAGCGAGTACACCGACACCATCATCAAGGAGTCCCTGCGCTGTCGGGACATTGTGCGCACCCTGCTCACCTTTAGCCGGCCAACCAGTACCAGCCTGGCCCAAGTGGATCTCAACCAGTGCGTCACTGACACCCTGTTTGTGCTCAAGCACCTGCTCAAAGAACAACCAAGCCTGACCGTGCGCCGTGACCTGGAGCACGAACTGCCAACCATCCACGGCGACGAATCGCAGCTCAAACAGGTGATCATCAACCTGCTCACCAACGCCATCGATGCCACAGGCGGTACCGGCACCATTGTCATCCGCACGGCCACGATTGAGGGCGGCCGCGTCGAGCTGGTCATCGAGGACAGCGGTTGCGGCATCCCGCACGAGGTGCAGTATCGGTTGTTCGAGCCCTTTTTCACAACCAAGCAAGTGGGCAAGGGGATCGGCATCGGGCTGTCCACCTGCTATGCCATTGTCAAAAGCCACAACGGCGAGATCAGTGTCACCAGTGTTGCCGGCCAGGGGTCGGCGTTCCGGGTCGCGCTGCC
>JAVEYP010000028.1:0-10003 GCA_034003445.1 Desulfobulbus sp. | reverse complement strand
CTGCCTCTGGGCATACATCGAGTTACTGGGCGCAAGTCCCGTTTTGTCGGCCCACAGGGACAGGGCGACGAAGAACAGCTGGCCTGGCTGCGTACCATCCGCCCGGCCCCGGCCGACAAGATACTCGCGCTGGCCGAACAGCAGCGCCAGGGCCAGGTGGTGCCCCACCCACGGCTGGCAGAGTGGTCCGGCAAGTACCCGGAGCTGGCCGAGCTTGAGGGCAAATGCACGGTGCTTGGCCAGGTCATTGCCATGGCACGGGCTGGCAGATCGCTGTCGGTGCGCGAGGAAAAGGTCCTGCTCGGCACAATCGGCCATCTGGACCGCGGACGGCTGCTGCTCCACGCCTTGCTGGCGCGCCAACCAGAGTACAACCGGCCGCTGCTTGACTTCCGCATCTCGCGGATCAGAGGCACAGTACTGGGTTGCAGGCGCATCCACCAGCTGCTGGACCATTCAGGGGAGCTGCCCTGCGTGTTTGCGGGCTCCGGTTACCCGCACCCGTTGCGCCACCTGGACGGCCAGAAGGATGTGGCGGCCCCGCAGGAAAAGGTGCAGAGCCTCAAGGACGCGCTACTGGTGCTGAAAACGGCTATCGTCCTGGTGGAACGGTTCTTGTGAAGGAGGCACCATGCAGACCCTGTATGTGATTGAGCCAGGCAGCAGCCTGCGCAAGGAAGGCGACTGTTTGAAGATCGTCCAGGGACGGCGGGTGCTGGACACCATCCCGGCCGCCGGCCTTAAACAGCTGACCCTGGCGGGCAGAACCTCGATCAGCGGCGCAGTGCTCGATTTCCTGGTCGAACACAACATTGACACAGTGTTTATGACCATGAACGGCCGGTTCCGCGCCCGCCTGCTGCTCGACGACTCCGGTCACACGGCCCTGCGTCAGCACCAGTACCTGCGGCTGAGCGACCCGGTGTACAAGCGGCGCATTGCCGCGGCTATTGTCCGGGAGAAGCTGGAGAACCAGTCCCGGCTGCTCCTGCGCCGCGCCTCGCAGCACGGTATCGCGGAGTTGCGTGCTATCGGCGCCCAGATCAAGGCCCTGCGCGAAAAGAGCCTGCAAGCGACCGGCCTGGACGAACTGCGCGGGGTGGAAGGCTATGGATCGCGGCTGTATTTCAGCGCCTTCGGCCTGCTGATCCGTAACGACGCCTTCCTGTTCAACGGGCGCAACCGCAGGCCGCCCCTTGACCCGGTCAATGCCCTGCTCTCGTTCGTGTACACCCTGTTCACCAACGAGGTGCTCAATGGCGTGAAGAGCGCCGGGCTCGACCCGTACTGCGGCGCACTGCACGAGATCCTGCCGGGCCGGCCCTCGCTGGCCTGCGACCTGGTCGAGGAGTGGCGGCCCTTTGCCGAGCGACTGGTGCTCGGCTTGATCAACCGCAGGGCGATCCGGCCCGAGGACTTCATCCATCGCCAGGGTCAGGAATTGGTGGGCGGCAAGCTGCCGGTGGAGATGAAACCAAACGCAGCCCGCGCCCTGATCACGGCCTACCAGCGGCAACTGGAGGACAGGCTGACCTGCCCGGCTGACGGCCGCAAGACCTCGGTCCGCTGGATTATCCACAGCCAGTGCCGCCACTTTGCCGAAACCCTGAAAACCGGCGGGATCTACATCCCCTTCCAGGCACCGCGGTAGGGGAGGCGCATGTACTACCTGGTCTGTTTCGATATCAGCGACAACCGGGTGCGCTACCGGGTGGTCAAGGTGCTTAAGGGCTGCGGCCGGCGGGTGCAGAAGTCTGTGTTTGAATGCCCGGATCTCAACGAATACCGCCTGCTCCGTTTGCAGAAAAAACTCGATGACCTGATCGACCACGGCACCGACTCGGTGCGCTACTACCGGCTCTGTCGAGCCTGCGTGGCCGAGGTGGAATGGATCGGCAACGGGGAACCGCCCATGGCCGACACCTACCGCATCGTCTGAACATCCCGGCCGATACCGGCCGAACAACCAACGCCGCCCGGTCGTCCGCCCGCAAGGGGCCTGAGCCGTGCGGCACTACCAGCACAAGGAGGTTTGCCATGGGTTTCTGGTTTGGTATCTTCGACAAGGGCACGCCGTGGAGAAAGACCCCGGCCAGGATCAATAATTCGTGGTACACGCCCACGGGCGAGAAGGTCCACTCGCCGAGCCGCTATTTCGCTGCGGTCGGCAAAAGCGGCGCCCACTGGAAGGGCAACACCGGCTGGCTCGGCAAGAAAGGCTCCGAGTGAGGAAGGGCAGGGTGGTGTCCGCGACAGACCGGTCAACCAACCGTCGCGGACGCGACCGCTCGCCGGCCACCAACCAATTCCTGCAGGATTCGCTCCGCCCTTCACCCGCCAGGCAATCGGGCGCGGCGGCGGCCGATCCCTGCCAAAGGAGGCACGCCATGAATGAGGATTTTTTCGATGCGGATGACGTTGACGGAGCGGACGACGACTTCGTTGACCCGCTTGCGGACAACGGGGGGTGCCTGGACGAGGATCTTCCGGACGAGGATAGCGAGGACAGCTGGGACGAGGAGGAGGAGTTGGCAGAAGCGTTCGAGGTCGATCAGGACGGGGATGCCGCCACGGATACACCTGCACGGTCCGGGGAAGTGAGGTCCGTCTTCGATGCGCTGGACGCCCTGGTCCTCGGGATCATGGTGGCCGGAGTGGCCAGTGACGGGACGCGCCCCACCAGGGGCGGCAAACGCGGTTCCAACCGAACCTGACGGAGCAAGCCATGGACCTCGATCCCGATCACGAGCCCCTGCTCGAAGACGACGAGACGCTGGATTTTCTCCTTTACCGGGAGATGGAACGCGAATCCGCCCGGCCGCCGCGCGGCGGCTGCCTGGGGGTCGTGCTCCTGCTCCTTCTGCCGTCGGCATGCCTGGCCCTGCTCGGTGTGTTGCGCTGACGAACCATGCCCGGTCACCCTGGCCGGATCAGCCATTCGCACCCTGTCGACAAAGGATACCTGACGATATGATTTCCTGTTCATCCACCAACCAATTGACCATCGACCTGGACGCGGTGCTCGGCGATCCCGGAACCCTGGCGCTCGATCCCTGGGACCGGGGCTTCGGCTGGCAGGTGCAGCGCCCCGGAGAGGACGAGGGGTTCGTCCTGTTCGACCCGGCTGCGGTGCCGCTGTTCCTGGTCGCCCGCGAGCCCGCAGCCGCGCCCTGGCTGCTCGATTTCGAGCGCAGCTGCCGGGAAATGGTCTTTCCGGCCATGTGGTTCCTGAGTCGTCGCTATCCGCGGGCGGTCGAGCTGTTCGAGAGCGCACCGCTGCTGGTGGCGCTGCTGCTTCATTGCGCCCGGGTCGGGGATTGGCCGAGGGGCACTGTGTTCGACCTGTTCTCGGCCAAGCGGACGCACATCCTCGATGCCTGCGGGCTGGATACTATTGATATACATGCATATAAAATAAAATCTTCCTTGGCCGCCCGCTTCGCTGGGGGTATCATGCGCCCGTAAACCGATTCCGCCCGAGACGGTGGGGTTACAGGCAATCACGCTACACCACAAACAGACCGCACAGTCCGGAGGACCCTGCCCGGTTCCTGGACGAAGAACCTTTGATCCGTGCCAGGGCAGCTCTGCACAGGATCCCCCGACCACTCGCCGGCGTTGTGCTTCGCTGGCATTCGGCCGGGACCCCATACCGAACCCGTTGAGAGCACATCCAGGCAACGATGGTTCGTTCTCGTGGCTGCAGTCTGCCAACCTCATCGCCCCATGCACCCATGCGGTCAGGGAAGAATCTTTCCACGCGACCGCCAGCCAACCAGAGCCAGACACGTCCAGGAACCTCCTCTCCCCTTTTTCCCGGGGGAGGACATGTTTCCTGGCAGCTCCTTTTGCCCAGCCCTCTGCCACCCTCCCGGCCTCGACGGCCACACCGGCTGTCCGGTGCGCCCCGCGGAATCTCCAGCGCCCCGAATGGAGGAGGACTCCACTATGGCACGCATCTGCGAGAAAAATTTTCGCCGCTTCCGCATCCAGTTCACCATGCGCCTGTAAAGGCTCACAGCGAAGAGATGCTCTCAGTAGCCGTTGCGGCTGCACATCTCTGTCATGCTTTTGCGTCTTTTCGGCCGCAGCATATCCTCCTGTTCCGGGTAGCCTAGGGTAATTACTAGGCCAATCCGAAGAGAGGCAGGGATCCGCAGTAACTCCTTGATCACCGCCTCGTCGAACCAGCCGAGCATGCAGGTGCCCAGCCCCAGGTCCGCGGCCTGGAGGCAGAAGTGGGCTCCAGCAATACCGATGTCGATCAGGGAGAAGTCCCGATCCTTGAGGTGTCCGCCGATCTGGGTGATCATCTTCGGCTTTTCCATGACGAGCACACCAAGCACCGGTGCCTGCGGCACAAAGCGGTTGAAACTGACCAGCCGGCTGAAGGTGGCCCGGGCGACTTGATCCTTGAGCGGAGGGTCGGTGACCAGGATCAGGTGCCACGGCTGGGAGTTGCTCGCCGACGGCGCGAGACGGACCGCCTCGACGAGACGCTCGAGCGTTTCTTCCGTCACAGGCTGGTTCCCATATGTCCTGACGCTTTGCCTGATGGTGATCAACTGGGAAAAATCCATGAGAACTCCAGACAGGGAAGGGAATACGTTTGGCGAACGCAACACCGGACACCACGAGACAGGGTGACCGGCTGTGCTGTCCGCTTGGGGCTGGGACACGGTTCGGACCGGACAGGACGCAGGTGCTTACCTCGCCGCCTCACGTCACGGTATTGGTTCATCCTCATCCCGCACGCTCGTTTGCAGCCGGTGAACCGGCTCAATGGAGTTCCCCGGCTCGTTGGGTCGAGTTGGCAAGGCAGGTCAAATGTGCTAAGTATGTCGGGTCCCGTGTCCACCTGGGCGTTGGTACCCTTTCGTGATCCAAGGAGCAATCACCCCATGACGATCGATCGTGCACTCCTGAAAAAAATAGAGAATGCTCAGCATCAGACCTGTTTTGGCTGCGGTTCGGCCAACCCGATCGGCCTGCACATGGAGTTTCTCACCGCTGGTCAGCAACTGTACTCCTTCGTGACCGTGCCCGAGACCATGGCCGGTTGGGATCGAATTGTGCACGGCGGCATCCTCACCACCATGCTTGACGAGGTCATGGGCTGGACCGCTATCCATCTGCTCAAAAAGATTGCCGTCACCCGGACGATCACCGTGGACTTTCTCAAGCCGGTGTACGTGAACAAGGAACTGCTCATCACCGGCATCATTTCGGAGCGGCCGTCTGAACGGCAGGCGGTGGTGAGCGGTGAGATTCACATGGGCGACATCCTCTGCGCCCGCGCCCGCGGCGATTTCGCGACCCTGTCGGCACAGAGCGCGGTCCGTCTCGGCGTCATGAGTGGCGACTACCTGAAACAATTCCAACCCCTGCTCGAACGCACGGACGACTGAGCCGTTCCGGCGGTGACGCAATTCGCTCAGGATCGGAACAGCCGGTCCGCGAGATCGGCCACGGTCCCCACTGGCACGACCTCCACTCCTTGTCCGCTTTTTCCGGTGAGCTGACGGCTCGCCGATTCGGGCATCAGAAAGGTCGTAAAGCCGAGCCGGCCGGCTTCGCGCAGGCGCATCTCCATGTGCCCTACGGCCCGCACCTCGCCGGCCAGGCCAACCTCGCCACAGACCACGGTGGTCGGGTTGATCGGCTTTTCGAAAAAACTGGACAGCAGGGCCGTGACCACACCGAGGTCCAGGGCCGGCTCGACGATGCGGATGCCGCCGGCGACGTTGAGAAAGATGTCGTGGTCAAACAGGGTGACGCCGAGCTTTTTTTCGAGCACAGCGGTGAGCAGCGCCAGCCGTTGCGGGTCAGCGCCGATGGCCGTGCGCCGGGCCGTACCCAAGTTCGAGCGGCTGACCAGGGCCTGCACCTCCACGAGGATGGGCCGGGTGCCCTCGACGCTTGGCAGGACCACCGAGCCGGGCACGTTCACTGGGCGCTCGGCAAGGAACAGGGCCGAAGGGTTGTCCACCCCGACCAAGCCGCTTTCCTGCATCTCGAACACGCCGATCTCGTTGGTGGAGCCGAAACGGTTTTTGACCGTGCGCAGGATGCGGAACACCTGGCCGCGGTCGCCCTCGAAATAGAGGACCGTGTCCACCATGTGCTCGAGCACCCGCGGTCCAGCGATGGAACCGTCTTTGGTAACGTGGCCGACCAGCAGGATCGGCAGGTTGCTCGACTTGGCCAGGCGAAGCAAGCGGGCGGTGGCCTCGCGCACCTGCGTGACCGACCCTGGCGCGGAGCCCACTTCCTCGCTGAACACGGTCTGGATCGAGTCCACGGCTAGCAGTGCCGGCCGTAACTTCCGGGCGAGCTCGACCACTGCCTCGACGCAGTTCTCGGTGGAGATGAAGATGTCGTGCTGGTTGATGCCGAGGCGGCGGGCGCGCATGCGGATCTGGCGCACCGATTCCTCGCCGGTCACATAGAGCACCTGCTGCTGTCCAGCGGCCAGGGAGCTGAGCAACTGCAGGATCAGGGTCGATTTGCCGATACCAGGATCACCACCGATGAGTACCACTGAGCCGGGCACGATGCCGCCGCCCAGCACCCGGTCCATTTCGGCGATGCCTGAGACGAGCCGCTCGCCCTCCTCCCCGTCGTCTGCCGCGGCCAAGGGCTGGACCACGGCCGCCGGCCGACCGGGACGGGTCGCGATGACCTGCCGCTCCTCGCCGAGACTGTCCCAGGCGCCGCAATCCGGACAGCGGCCCAGCCATTTGCGGCTGTTAAAACCGCACTGGCTACAGACAAAGAGGGTTGTTTCTTTTTTGGCGGGCTGCATTGGCGTCCGAATCAGAAGGGAAAGAAAAACGGCCGACAACCGGAGCAATGGTCGCCGGGCCGGTCGCCCGCTTTCCCAAGGTTTTCCCATGGAAATGTGTGCAGGGCTCCAGTACCATGCCTTGTATACCGTGCGGTCTGCTGTCACGCAAGGGAAGCGCCGTTTGGCCGCACCGACACCAGGACGACAGACCCAAACCCTACAGGATATCCACATGCACTATGTTGCCACGAAAATCTGCCGGGCCAGTGATATCGGCTACAACGGCAATCTGTTCGGCGGAGCCATGCTCTCCTGGCTTGACGAGGCAGGCGCGGCCTTTGCCGGCTACCTCTGCCGCACGCCGAATATGGTCACCCTCAAGATGGACGAGGTCCGTTTTCGGCGGCCGGTAAAGATCAGCCACCACGTCCGCATCTATGCCCGTGTTCATCATCTTGGCACCAGTGCCCTGACCATCAACGTCGAAGCCCGGCGGTTCGATTTCACCAAGGAACTGGAAGAGACCGTCTGCTCCACGCGCATCGTCTACGTGAAGATCGACGAACAAGGCCGGGCTGTGCCCATCGACGAGCACCTGCGCGCTCACATGCAGGACGACTCGCTGGGCGACCTCATGCAGCGGCTCTAACCGCTGTTCCGGCCACCCCTTCCGCCGTAACCCTTATCGGAGTTTGCATGTACACACCTGCCCATTTGCCCCCCAACAAGACCAAACTGGTCTGCACCATCGGTCCGGCCACAGATTCCCCGGAAATGCTCGAACGCATGCTGCGTGCCGGGATGAACATCGCCCGGCTCAACTTCTCTCACGGCGATTTTCGCACGCACGGCGAGATCATCCGTCGCATCCGCGAGGCCTCTCGCGTGACGCAACGGCCGGTGGCCATCATGGCCGACCTGCCCGGACCAAAGATCCGCATAGGTACCCTGGCCGAAGAACCGGTGGAATTGATCGTGGGCAACCGTTTTACCCTGACCAGTCGCCAACTGGTCGGCAACGTCGAACTGGTTTCGGTCAGCCTGCCCGAACTGCCGCGGGTGGTTAGAGCGAACGACGTGCTGTTCATCAACGACGGCCTCATCCAGGTGCGGGTCGAGGCCGTTGAGGAAGACGCGATACACACCCGCGTGGTGGTCGGCGGTACCCTGCGCTCGAAAAAGGGGCTGAACCTCCCTGGCATCGACCTGGGCATCTCCGCCTTCACCGCACACGACCGGGCCTGTATGGAGTATGCCCTGGAACACGGGGTCGACGCGGTCAGCCAGTCCTTTGTGAACAGCGCCGCAGACATTCATGCGGTGCGCAAGGCGGCTGCGGAAATGGGCCATCGGCCGTTCATCATCGCCAAGATCGAACGCGCATCGATTCTCGACCGGATCGATGAGGTCCTCGAGGCCGCAGACGGGCTGATGGTCGCCCGCGGTGACCTGGGCGTGGAGGTCCCCATCGAGGAGATTGCCATCCTCCAAAAGCGGATCATGGCCCGCGCCAACTTGTTCGGCAAGCCAGTGATCACCGCCACCCAGATGCTCGAGTCCATGGCCAAGAATCGCCGGCCGACACGGGCCGAGGCCACGGACGTGGCCAACGCCATTCTGGATGGTACCGACTGCGTCATGCTCTCCGAGGAGTCGGCCATGGGCCAGTATCCGGTTGAAGCGGCGGAGATGCTCGTGCTGATTGCGGTGGCCACCGAACCCCACCGCACGACCCACAGCTACCAGAAAACGCCTGAGCAGCCCATCTTCACCGATATTAAGGAAGTGGACTATATTGCCATGAGCGTTCACAGCATTGTCGAGCAGACCGACAGCGTTGTCGCCATTCTGGCGCCCACGGACAGCGGGCTGACCGCCCGGCGGCTGGCCCGCTACCGGTTGCCCACTTGGATCCTGGGGGTCAGCTCGAACCCGAAAACCTGCCGGGAACTGCTCTTCTCCTACGGCGTCTTTCCCATCTACGAATTCAACCACCCGCACGACTGGACCGATTTTGCCCGGGACTACGTGCTCAAGTACGGGCTCAAGGGCGGCTGCATCATCCAGACCGAGGGGCCGTCACCGGGAAATCCGCACCGCAACCACAAGATGGAGATCATCGACGTGCGGGAAATCTGCTGACCTGGACCCGCGGGCATCGCCCCCCAGCGGTCCTTGGGAAAAACCCAAAGAAGAAGGATTCCTGTTTGCTTAATCGGAAAAATCGAGCTAATGATCAGGTATGATGAGTAAACAACTGCCACCCGGCAGTTTTTTCTTTTCCTTTTTATTCAGCGGGGTTCACCCCATGGAGGCAGGATGCTGGATTTTAGAAAAGGCGTTGATATCCTGACGGCAGTTGGCGGTATAGGGACCATCGACGAAGCGCGGCAACTGTTCGCCCAACGGCTCGACAAAGAGCATCTCGCCAGGCTGGGCACAATCACCAGCGAGGAGGCGTTGCTCAAGGTCGCCAACGCCATCGCCATGTGCGATCCGGAGCGGGTGTTCATCCTCACCGGAAGCGAGGCGGACTGCGCGGCGGTGCGGACCCTAGCCCTGGAAACGGGTGAGGAGGCATCGCTGGCCATGCCCAATCATACCATCCACTTCGACCTGCCCGAGGACCAGGGCCGCATGGTCGATCAGACCTTCTACATCGCCAACCCTGATGAGCAGGTCTCTTCGCTTGCCAAGAAGGAGTTGCGCGACCAGTCGCATGCCTACGTTCGTGAGCGCATGCGCGGCATCATGCGCGGCATGACCATGTTCGTCGGCTTCTACAGCCGCGGCCCGGTGGGCGCCAAGGCCGCCATTCCGGCTATCGAGATCTCCAGTTCCAGCTATGTCCTTCACTCCGCGGAACTCCTCTACCGCAACTGCTTTGCCGACTTCGACGCCGAGGTCACCCGCCGCGGTGAATTCTTTACCAACGTCCACGCCCAGGGGCCTAACCGTTCCGAGGACATTCCCAAGGCCCGTATCTACATGGACCGCAGCTGGCAGACCACCTTCTCCACCTTTTGCACTTACGCTGGTAATACCCTGTTGTTAAAAAAGGGCAACCACCGCTTCGCCACAGACACGGCCATCTACCAGCACCACGGCGAGGAGTTGTCCGAGCACATGTTCATCACCGGCATGACCGGCCCGGGCGGTCGCAAGACCTACTTCGCCGGCGCCGCCCCCTCGGGCTGTGGCAAGACCACCACCGCC
>JAVEYP010000027.1:0-10057 GCA_034003445.1 Desulfobulbus sp. | reverse complement strand
AGAATTTGTCCAAGGTGATGTATCGGCTCGCCGGCCTGCCAGTCGCCTCCTGGGTGATGGTAGTGCCGGACGACCAGCGGGACAGCCGCCGGATCGAGTCCGCGGTCGGACTGCCCTGCGTCGTCAAGCCGGTGCGGCAGGGTTCGTCCATCGGCATGTCCATCGTGCGCACCCTCGACCAACTGCCGGCCGCCCTGGCACTAGCGCTGCGCCACGACAGCGAGGTGATGGTCGAGGCCTTCATCAAGGGGCGCGAATTGACCGTTGGGGTCATTGGTAATGCTGAACTGTCAGCCTTGCCACTCATTGAGATCATCCCGGACAGCCGGTATGATTTCTTTAACTACGAGGCCAAGTATCAGCCCGGCGCGAGCCGGGAGGTCTGTCCTGCGCCGGTCAGCAAAAAAGTTTGCGCTAAGGCGCAGGACTACGCCCTGCGGGCCCATCGCTGTCTGCAGTTACGCGGCTATAGCCGCACGGATATGATCCTTGCCGGTGAGGAGCTCTGCCTGTTGGAGACCAACACCATTCCGGGTATGACGCCGACCAGTCTGCTCCCCCAGGCCGCGGCCGAGGCGGGGCTGTCTTTTAGCGCCTTGCTCGACCGGCTGATCGAGTTGGCCATCGAGAAACCGGCCGGCGCGCAGGGTTGAGCTGGTTCACCCGCGGCACAGCCTAAGCAGTCGCGCGGCCTGTTGTTTAGAAGTGGGTGGCGAAGTACGGAGCCAGTACCGTGGGCAGGCGCACTGTGCCGTCGGCCTGCTGGTTGTTTTCGAGGATGGCGAGCAGGGTGCGTCCCACCGCCAAGCCGGAGCCGTTCAGAGTGTGCACGAGGCGACTCTTCTTCTCGCCCTTTGGGCGATAACGGATGCCCGCCCGCCGGGCTTGGAAGTCAAGGAAGTTAGAGCAGGAGGAGATCTCCCGATAGGTGTTCTGGCCCGGTAGCCAGACCTCGATGTCGTAGGTTCTGGCCGCGGAGAAGCCCAAGTCGCCGGTGCAGAGCGACACGACCCGGTAGGGGAGCTCAAGCAACTGCAGGGCCGCTTCGGCATCGGCAAGCAGCCCTTCGAGGGCGTCCTGCGATTGCTCCGGGGTGGTGAACTGCACGAGCTCTACCTTTTCGAACTGATGCTGGCGGATGAGCCCACGCGTGTCCTTGCCGTAGGAGCCGGCTTCGGACCGGAAGCAAGGCGTGTAGGCGGTGTACTTAAGCGGCAGGGACGCCTCCACCAGGGTTTCACCGGCGTGGATGTTGGTTACCGGCACCTCGGCCGTGGGGATGAGCCAGAGGTCCCAGCCCTCGACGCGGAACAGGTCTTCCTTGAATTTCGGCAGCTGGCCTGTGCCGGTCATGGTCTTGGAGTTCACCATAAAAGGTGGCAGCACCTCGGTGTAGCCGTGCCGCTGGGTGTGCAGGTCCAGGAAGAAGTTGACCAAGGCGCGGGACAGGCGCGATCCAAAACCCTTGAGCAGGGAGAAACGGGCCCCGGCGAGCCGGGCGGCGGTCTCGAAGTCGAGGATGCCGAGCCGTTCGCCGATCTCCCAGTGGGGCAGGGGCGGAAAGGAAAAGTTAGGGATCGTCCCCCATCGTCTGATCTCCACGTTGTCTCGCTCGTCCCGTCCCTCGGGCACGTCGTTGTCGCAGAGGTTGGGAATGGACAGGACGATTTCTTGCAATTCGCCTTCGATCTCCGCCAATGAGGTGTCCAGTTCCTTGATCTGTTCGGAAACGGTACGCATCTCGACGATCAGCTGTTCGGCTCCGGCTGTCTCGCCGGTCTGCTTGAGCGAGGCAATGGTCCGGGAGACGGTGTTCCGTTGGCTTTTCAGCGCCTCGACCTCGGCAAGCACGGCCAGTCGCCGGCGGTCCGTAACGGCGAACTGGTCGATCAACTGCGTGTCGACTCCGCGCAGGTGACACTTCTGGCGGACGAGGTCAAGATTTTCCCTGACAAAACGTAATTCAAGCATGGCGTCGGATTGGCTTAGGAAGCGGGTGGACGGATGGACTTCGAGAGTCGATATGAGGCCGATACCCATGACTTTTAGCATGCGCCACTGGTATGCGCAATGGGTATTCAATTGCTTTTATCCGTGCGTTTTGCTACCTTTCTTGGCCGCTGCGAGGAACTCACGGGGAAGGGTGCGCAGCTGGCAGGAGGACCTTTATGAGCAAGCCTTACCCATCTTTTATTCTTTTTTTGGCGGAACTGCGCCGATCACTAAAAATGCTCGGTGGGTCGGTGGCGCTCGCCACGATCGTGCTCTTCTTCTTGTCCAGCCGGGTCGTAGCTCTGCTGCAGGGACATCTGGGCGAGGGCCTGTATTTTTTCTCCGTCGCCGGACCGTTTCTGGCCCACGTGCGGGTGGCCTTTTTTGCGGCCCTGTTCCTGCTCATGCCCCTGTGCATGCACGTGCTTTGGCAGGCCCTGGGCAAGCCCTTTGGTATGACCCGCGGCCAGCTGCGCTGGTTTGTCGTTGGCACCTGCCTGTTGTTTTACGGCGGCACGGCTTTTTGCTATCTGGTGACGCTGCCCTTCGGCATCAAGTTTCTCCTTGGCTACCAGTCCGAGGACCTGCGTGCGGTTATCTCCATCAGCCGTTTCGTCAATTTCGTCACTCTATTCGTCCTTGCCTTTGGGGCAGTCTTCGAACTGCCGGTGTTTATGGTGTTCAGCGCGCGGGTGGGTGTTATCCGCCGCCGAACCTTTGAGAAGAACCGGCGCTACGCAGTGCTCATCATTGCCATCCTGGCAGCCATGCTCACGCCGACCCCGGACGTGGTGAACATGGCGCTCATGGGTGTGCCGCTTTATTTTCTGTACGAGTCCGGGATTCTGCTCATCCGTCTGTTCAACCTGGACAAGGCCGTCGCGCGGGACACGCGGGACACGAAACGGCTATCAAACGATTCGTAACCACGCGGGAGCGCAACGGTACTATGTGGCGAGGACAGCGCTCGGCCGAGTTTTTATGGAACAAAGGGGAGGGTGTTCTTGGCAGTATTCGATGATAGAAAAGCGAGGGTGGTCCGCGGTCGGCAGGACGACCAGTCACCGGACCGCGGACTTCTTCGGATTCTCGGTCTGGTGGTGGTCGCTCTACTGCTTTTGTGGGTGCTCTTTGCCCCGGGCCGAGGCTACTATCATTTTCGGAAAATGCAGCGTGAGATCGATATGCTGGCGGCGGAGAACAGCCGTCTTGAGGCCAGGAACCTGATATTGTCTGAGGACATCAAACGGCTCAAGTCGGATGAGATCTACATCGAGGAGATCGCTCGGAAAAAGCACGGCTTGCTGAAAAAAGACGAGACGGTCTTCGAGTTTACACCGCGCACGAAAAAGCGATGAGCAGAGGCACTAGGTGATGCGCAACGGGTGGCGAGCCGCACGGGCTCGACGGTTAGCCTCAGGAGAATCCGGACCGACCGGCGCAGTTGCCTGCGGCCGGCGAGCCGTGACTGCCGACGCGGAAGCTGCCGGCAGTGGGCAGTTTCGTCACCTCGGTGCTGCCGCAGTGAGGACAGGTCACCTGTTCTTCCGTGGTGGAGATCTGCAAAAATTCGAACGGCCGGCTGCAAACGCGGCAGGTGTATTCAAAGAGAGGCATAATGGGCTCCGAGTTCGCTTGGCAGGGCGATGTGGGTTCTGGGTGTGGGCTTGCGTCACAAGGGTAAGGAGCGGGGTCGGGTTTGTCATCTGAAAAAAAACAGGACACCCACGAGAACGGGCCGGTAGCGAGCGCGGGCGGACAGTCCGAGGGCGTGGTATCGCTGGCCGGGGCACTCCGGACCCGGCTGAGTTTCCAGCGACGACTGGGTTTGCGTGCGTATCCTGCCTCACCGGCGCTGCGACGTTTTCTCGTTGGTCCAGAACAGTTGCAGCAGGAGTCGGCCCCGGCTGTGATTCGGCCGCCGGTTCGCGCCGCGCCGAGACCGCCAGTTGGTGCAACTGACAGCGCCGCTGGCCTGGACAGGCAGCGCCGCGATATCGAGGAGTGTACTTTGTGTACCCTGGCAGCGACCCGGCAGGGGTTTGTCTGCGGTGCGGGTGGTTTGTCCGTCCGGCTGATGTTCGTCGGTGACTGGTCTCGGCAAAGCGGTTCGTTTTTAGCTGAGCAGTGTTTTGGCCCGGCCGAGGACACTATGCTGTGGAATATGGTGCGGGCGATAGGGCTGACGCCTGCAGACGTGTACGTGACCAACGCCATCAAGTGCTGCCCACCGCCCGGCCTAGTCCCAGGCGAGGAGAACCGGAACTCCTGCCAGACCCACCTGCGCCGGGAGATCGACCTAGTCCGCCCCGCTTTGATCTGCGCCATGGGTGAGATCGCGACCCGGTCGTTACTTGGTCAGAGTGGGCCGGTGGTTCGCCTGCGCGGCAGGCTACACCCTTACGGCGGTGGCGGCGGGCAGCTGTCCAATATACAGGTGGCAGTTACCTATCACCCCCAATTCTTGCTCGATCACCCGGATCTGAAAAAAGCCGCCTGGGAGGATCTGCAGATGGTGCAGCGCCGCCTTTGCGGTTCTGGACAGCCGGGCGGCTGAAACCAGCGAGACCGACCTGGGTCCGCGCAGCACCCTGGCGGTCTCCGCCTTTGGCGACCACATGGGAAGGGCAACCTTTGTGCGAGGAGGGCCTTGTCGAGCAGCAAGCCCCAACCCACCCCGGTCTGTCATAAACTTGGCCTTGTGCGCGAATGGGATTTTTTCACCTAAGGTTTCCTGCGACTGGCGTCGGAGCTCGGCAGGCTGCCTGCCGACGAGGCGATCAAGAACCCTTTTGATCCACACTTCGGTGACGGACGCCTCAACAGGCATGGCTTCATCCTGCCGGGTCTGGGCGACGCGGGTGGCACGAGCCTCGCCCCGACTGGGCCGGAACGAACAATTCGGCCGCTCAGGACTTGGCCCGGCCGGTCACGAACAGTTCGAACAGCTTTTCAAAGACGAACGGGATGGCCGAGGCCTGAGCATTGGCAGAGCCGGCGTAGGCTTTGGTCAGCTCGAAGGCGCGCTCAAAGGCTTGCTCTTGTTCGCTCTGGCTGTTTTTTCTGAGAATGTTGACAAGTTCTTCGGCAACAAAATCTTCCATGTCGACTCCGGTCTGGTTGGGGGGCGGGGTGGGTTGCGGCCGCGGGCATGATAAAATTATTGGCGCGGTCCTCCAAGAGGTTTTTCTCGCTGAACCGATCGCGTCGGTCTCCGGCGGGTCGATAGGCTCGCCATCGCGGCAATGGTGCTGTCTGGCACCGCGGCCACGACGGGAATCACCTTGACCCTGTAGGGGCGGTTTGTTAGTACCTGTACGAACGGTCGATTAGTGTGTGCCGGGACCGCGGAGGTCGCCGGCCGGTGATGCGGCATTCCCTCAGCAGACGTCATGATTGATAAGGCACAATTCTCGTTCCCCCGCCGCTGTGTCAGCGACATGATCAACGGCCTGAGCAACGGCCTGACCCATTTTTCAGGCGCGAGTCGGGCCGCGGTCATCTTCGCCTCACAGCCTGACAGCCCGATGCTCATCTGCGACCCGCAGAATCTGCTCAAGGGGCACGAGCTTATCTTTAAGGCGCTGTACGTCGACAACGAACAGTGGCGGAACAAGGTCTGGGTGCCGCACAACCCCAAAAAGTTCGCCGAGATCGTGCCGATCGGGGACCTTGGTCTGGCCGGCCTGCTTTCCCAGGGTGGCTATTCGGGGTCGGTGTTTTTCCAGCAGTGGTTCACCGAGCATCACCCAGACCTATGCAGTACCGGACCCACCGAGTGCTGGCTTGAGCATGCGGTGTGGCGGTTCTCCCACGATCTGGCCAACGAGCAGGATCTGTACACCGGTATCTCCGGGTACTTTCTCCAGGAATATGCCAAACACGCGGTACGCGATCACGTCATCGATCAGATGAACCGGCTGCTGGGTTGGGACAGCCAGGTGCGCATCTACCCGGTGATCGATGCCATCCTGATGATCTCGGAGACCCGCGAGGAGGGCTCGTGGCCCGAGGGGCGGTTGCTTTTTGTTGACCCCGGGATGATCGCCTACGTCAACTTCCTGGTGCGCTTCCAGGAGGGGGGGCGGCCTCAACTGGCCAACCATAAGCATGTCCGCAAGCTGCTTCTGACCGTCGAGCGCTCGGGTCGTTACCTGGTGAGCGACGGTCGCGCCATCCTCGGCATCAGCGACGACAGCCTGCCGCCCTTTTCTGTGTGCGCCGACTTTCGCGGCCGGCACGGCTTTTTCAAGGTCAACCGCACGAAGGTGTGCAGCTTTGCCGACGGCCGGTTCAGCTCCACTACCTATCAGGCAAAGCTGGTGCAGTTGGAGGAACTGTTGCTCGAATCAGGGCTGGATGACTCGGCCGGCGACTTCATCTTCAAGGTGGTCACCAGCTTGGTCCACCATTCCCAGAGCCGTAAGCACGGCTGCACCATTGTCGTCGACCTCAACCACGAGCCAGTGCCGATCTCCGGTCAGGTTCTGTCCCCGCCGCTCGACTTGCGCAAGCCCTACATGCTCAAGATGGCCAAGTCCCTGGTCAAGGTGGACGGAGCCCTGCACATCGGCGCGGACCTGCACTTGCACGGCTTTGCCTGTCTGCTGGACGGACGGTCGTTCCAGGGGGAGGACCTGGCCCGGGGGGCGCGCTATAACTCGGCGCTGCGCTTCACGGCCGAGCATCGGAACATCATCGTCGTGGTCGTCTCCTCGGACCGACCGGTGAGCGTCATCCATCAGGGGGTCGACATGCACGGCACCTGCTCCTGGGACCGCAAAACCGGTTGCCTGTACGACCTCGAGCGGCTTGACTATTGGGTCGGGGAGTGAAGGACCAACTGTCTGGTTCGCAGGTCAGCCGCCTCGTACCAGGTCCCTGACATCCGGCTGTCCCTGCTGCTGGTACGCGGTGTCGGCAAGGTCGAGGAGTTTCGACCGGCACGCCTTCAGGGACGGCAGTTCGGGGAGGTGGGGGAGCAGCTGTTCAGCGGCGGCCGGCGCCTGTAGGCGCATCCTCTCCGCCAGGTCGCTGTCTTGCCAGGAGGTGACCGCCCCCGCCAATGGGCCCTCCGCGCCGGCTCCATCCAACCCACGTAGGAAGCCCATCATCTCGCTCAGGTCGTTCTTCCGGTAAAACTGATTGATCTCCTCGACGATGGTCTCCTGCTCGGCCGCTAGCTTGCCCAGGATGGCGCGGTGGGCCTCGGCCCCCTCAAGCAGTTGGCTGTAGATGTCGAGCACGAGGTTCTGGAAGCGCGTCCGCCGGGTGAGGCCGTGGCAGCGGTGCCCTGCGAACAGTCGCCGGCGGATGGTCGGCGAGCGTAGCAGGTAGGGGTCGAAAAAGGTCTCGTCGCGCAGACCAGTCAGGCGAAAGAAGTCGTAGACGAGCGGTTCGCTGCCCAGGAGCTGATAGAGTCGTACCAGGTCGAGACCAACGCTATTTTCCAAGTGGCGGAAGGCCTCCTGGACCTGTCGGTCGTACTCCTTGCTGTCGTCCTCGATCAGCTTGCGCGAACCAAAGTAGCGGTCCGCAATCTCCTTTTTCACTTCTAGGGTCAGAAACGATTCAATGTCCTGCATGATCTGCTTCCTCCTTTCTCCACTGCCGCCGGTCCGCACCCGGCGCAACCAATGTCGGCAAGGATTCCTATGCTGTGTGTGAATTGTTTGAGCATATCTGCAATGCGCCAAAAAAGCTGCTGCCATGACAAACCGGTGCTGGACGGCGTCGCGGCTGCGGCGAATCGCCAGCCGTCTGCGCGTTCGATGGCCGTCCCGGGGAGCTTGGCATGAGCGGGCTCACCTCGCGCGAACAGGTCAAGAACACCATCCGCGAGGTGGCTGATATCGTCCAGGTGATCGGCGAGCACGTCGAGCTTAAGCGGGCGGGCGCGCGCTTCACTGGCCTGTGTCCCTTTCATGCCGAGAAAACCCCCTCCTTTTCGGTCAACCCCCAAGGGCAGTTTTACCACTGTTTCGGCTGTGGCGAATCCGGCGACGTGTTTTCCTTTGTGATGCAGTACCACCACCTGGACTTTCCCGAGGCGCTCAAGCTCCTTGCCCGAAAGTACCACGTCGATCTGCCGGAGCGACAGCTGACCGATGCCGAGCAGGAACAGCTGCGTCGCCGGCAGTCGCTCTACGAAGCCAACGAGACGGCCACGTTGGTCTATCACCAGTGTCTTCGCGAGGAGCGGAGCGCGGCCCCGGCGCGGGCCTATTTGGAGCAGCGGGGCGTGCCGGCCGCGGTGGTCGAACGCTACCGGCTAGGATTTGCGCCCGACCCGGAGCAGGCCGGCTGGAGCTACCTCGCCGACCGGCTGGGGCCGAAGGGACTGGACGCGAACACGCTTGAGGCGGCCGGCCTGGCAGTGCGCAAAGAGCGCGGTGGTCACTATGATCGTTTCCGTTCCCGGATTATGTTCCCGATCATTGACCTGACCGGACGGGTAGTGGCCTTCGGCGGCCGTCTTCTCGGCGACGGCCGGCCGAAGTACCTGAACTCGCCGGAGAGCGCGATTTTTGACAAGGGCCGGCTGCTGTTCGGCCTGTTTCAGCACCGCGAGGCCATCCGGAGACAGCGCCGTGCCTTGGTGGTGGAGGGCAACTTTGACCTGCTGCTGCTGGCAGTACACGGCATCGACAATGTGGTCGCGCCGTTAGGCACAGCACTGACCCGCAACCACATCCACAGCCTGCGTGGCTACGCGGATGAAGTGGTGCTGCTGTTCGACGCCGACGCTGCCGGGCTCAAGGCAGCCCTGCGCAGCGTGCCGTTCCTGCTGGCTGAGCAGGTGACCGGCCGGGTGGCGGTGCTGCCCGCCGGGCATGACCCCGACACCTTTGTCCGCGCCGAGGGGCCGGCGGCAGTGACCGCGCTGGTTGAGTCAGCGCGGCCGCTGGCGGAATTCGTCTTTGACGCCCTGGTGCGGGAGCACGGCCTGACGCTTGCCGGCAAGAGCCGCATTGTCAATGAACTAAAACCCGTGGTCGCAGCGGCTGACGACGCGGGTCAGCGCGCCCTGATGATCGCCCATTTCAGTGAGAAATTGGGCTTGCCGGCGGGGTATTTTCAAAGGAGCCGCACTGGACGAGCACCGGAGCCCCAGGTTGAGGTAATGGCCGACGGTCCACTTCCCGGATTGACCACCCTGCCCAGGCAGGAAAAGCAGCTAGTCGACTTCCTTCTCCTCTACCCGGAATACCTCGGCGTGTTGCAGTCTGCCGGGCTGGGCCGTATGACCCTGGCCCCGGCCGCGACTCGGATGGTCTCCTTGTTGGAGGAGATGGCTGCCTCCGGCCCCTGTCAGCCGGAACGGCTGCTCGCCATGTCGCTCGCACCTGGGGAGCGGGCCTATGTGGTTCGTCTGTTCACCAAACCGCCCTCCTTCGAGTCAGAGGAGGGGCCTGAACCAGCCCGTCAGTTGAGTGAGGAACTGGTCACCTGGCTGCGATCGACACTTCAGAAACACACCGGCGCAGACCTGCAGCAACAGATTCTCGAGGCCAGCCGCCTGGGTCAGACGGACAGGGTCATGGAGTTGGTCCGGCTAAAACAAGAGACCGAGCGGGAAAGAACGGGCTTTTAACATAACTTGTTGAAAAAAGCTTAAAATCAGATAAGTTTAAAAAATTGTATTTTAGACAGCAGTTTCGTGGTTGTTGACGGGTGCGGGGGAGAGGAAATATGGCAGCAGACGATTTTTCGTTTGACGATGAGCAGGAACCGGAAACGCTGACCGGAGCGGTTCCACGTGACCGCCGCGGCGCAGCCGGGACGGAGGAGGAGACCGAGGACGACTGGGCGGTGCGTAACGGCATCGAACGGCGCTCCTCCATGGATCGTCGCCTGAATGCTGACCGCCGCACTGGCGAGGACCGGCGCACCGACGATCGCCGGGGCACGGGCAGCAGCTTCGACCCGATGAACATCTATCTCCGCGAGATGGGCGACCAGCACCTACTCAGCCACGATGAAGAGATGGAATTGGCCCGCATAATCGAGGAGGGTGAGACTCGCATCCAGTACGCGGTGCTGCGCTTGACCCTGGGCATTACTG
>JAVEYP010000026.1:0-10214 GCA_034003445.1 Desulfobulbus sp. | reverse complement strand
GTACGCGTGTCCGTGCCCTTCTCCGGCGACACGGCAGATCAGGCCAGGGCCATCGGCGAACAGTTCATTGCCGCCATTTATCCGGTTTTTATCGACTATATAAAAGGCAGTAATTCACCGACCAGCCGGTAAGTGCCGAACTTTATCGTCATAAGAACCATCAACAAATTATATTGTGCTGAAAAAAGCCGACATTGATGACCAATAAAACAGTTTACGTCACCCAACCCCATCTCCCGCCACTGGAAAGGTTCATCCCGTATTTACAGCAAATTTGGGAGAATAAGATACTCACCAACAACGGCCCCTTTCATCAGGAGTTCGAACGGGCATTGTGTAAATTTCTTGGGGTCGAACACTTGGCGCTTTTTACCAACGGCACGATTGCGCTTGTCACCGCCTTGCAGACCTTGCGTATCACCGGCGAAGTAATCACCACCCCTTATTCTTTTGTCGCCACGGCGCATTCCTTGTTGTGGAACAATATCAAACCGGTGTTCGTCGATATCGACCCGGAAACCTGCAACCTCGACCCGCGCAGGATAGAAGAGGCGATCACACCCCAAACCACCGCCATCATGCCTGTCCATTGCTACGGCAATCCATGCGGGGTCGAAGAAATTCAAAAAATTGCAGACATTTATGGGCTCAAGGTCATTTATGACGCTGCCCACGCCTTTGCGGTGCAGTTCAAGGAGAAAAGCCTCCTCGCCCACGGCGATCTTTCTGTGCTCAGTTTTCACGCCACGAAAGTCTTCAATACCTTTGAAGGCGGGGCCATCGTGTGTCCAGACGCCAAGACAAAGCAACGAATTGATTACCTGAAGAACTTTGGCTTTGCCGATGAGGTCACAGTCACCGCTCCCGGGATCAATGGCAAGATGTGCGAATTCAATGCCGCCCTGGGGCTCTTGCAACTCCAGCATGTCGGACAGGCCTTGACACGGCGAAGAGAGATCGCGGCCGTGTACCGGGAGGAATTGGCCGGTGTGCGTGGCATATCGTTCCTGCCCACTTTTGACGATGTCGTCTGGAATGGCGCTTATTTCCCTGTTTTTGTCGGGGATGATTACCCTTTGAGTCGTGATGCCCTGTACCAGAAAATGAAGGACGAAGGCATCAACGGCCGGCGCTATTTCTATCCGTTGATCAGCGATATGCCCATGTATCGGGGCATGCCGAGCGCGCAGAAAGAGCGGTTGCCGGTGGCGCACCGCCTTGCCAACCAGGTGATCTGCCTGCCGATATACCCTGCGCTTGAACAGGAGAGCCAACAAAGTGTGATTCAAATTATTGGGGGGAAGGCAAGCCCCATACCGTGATCTCCAAAGCAGACCCGGATAGGCAGGCAGAATTTAAAAAAACTCCGAGATATTATCAATTTGATTTTTGGGCCATTGACGAGGCCAATTTTAGCAAAATGGCTCGACGAAGTCGAAAGTGAACTGCACCGGAGATATAGGACCCTGTCTTCTAACGCCTTATAGCCCTGACCTTAACTCGATTGAGAAGGTATAAAAATTGACTCGAATTTGCAGCACTCATAATCAATATTTCCCTTCGCTTGAATTTCTTACCTCTGCCGTTGAGACAAAATTCGATGAACGGACAACGAGAAATCAAATTCTGAAGAATTTATGCACAATATTTAAAGACGCTATGAATAACTTGAATACAAAATAATATAAAGTTGATTTATATGAAAAAAAACATTCTCGTATTCCCCTGTGGTTCTGAAGTTGCATTGGAAATCCATCGATCGTTACGATACAGTACGCACTTCAAATTAATAGGCGCGTCAAGTGTCGATGATCATGGAAAATTTGTATATGAGGACTATGTCGATAGTTTCCCATTTTTTAATTCGCCAGATTTTATACCGAAAGTTAAGGAAATAATAAAAGAGAAAAATATAAGCGCTATTTTTCCAGCGATGGATCTTGTCGCGAGATCGCTGAAATCTTATGAAATGGAGTTGGGGTGCATTGTAATAGGATCTGATTTCACCGTAACATCCATTTGTTCTTCAAAGTCAGCAATCTATCAACGACTAAAAGATGTTGTTCCTTGTCCTTTATGGACTCATAATCTAACAAAGATAGAGCAGTTTCCAGTATTCATTAAGCCAGATGAAGGATATGGTTCGCGAAATGTAAGTTTAGCAAAGGATCTTTGCCAAGCCCGTGCATTTGTTGATGAGCGTGGCGGGGAAAGGGGTTTTATTTTCTGTGAATACCTACCTGGTGAAGAGTATACGATTGACTGTTTCTCCGATCGGACTGGTAAAATTCTTTTTCATGGCGCTAGAAAACGTGCCAGAGTTAGTAATGGAATAAGTGTAAATACAGTGGCCGCTGATATGCATATTGATTTATTTAAGGAGACGGCTGAAGCAATCAACGTTGAATTAAGACCTCGCGGTGCTTGGTTCTTTCAAATGAAGGAAAACCATGCTGGGCAACCGGTGTTGATGGAAGTTGCCGCCCGTTTGGGCGGCTCATCCGGCTATTTTCGAGCTAAAGGTGTGAACTTCGCCATGTTGAGCGCATTTGATGCTTTTGACATTTCGGTTTCCGTGCAAACGAATACCTATAAAGTTGTGCTGGATAGGGCGCTGGGTAGCCGCTATAAAATTGACCTCGATTATGAGTGTGTTTATGTAGACTTCGATGATTGCTTAGTCGTCGATAATAAAGTCAATAAAGAATTAGTTTCCTTTCTTTTTCAATCCCTTAATTATGGAAAGCGGCTTATTCTAATTACGCGCCATGCAGAAAATATTGAGGAATCTCTTCAGCGCCTTCGATTAAACGGTATTTTCGATAAAATTATTAATGTTCAAAATTCCGAATTAAAATCTAATTATATTAATCAATGTAGCAGTGCCATTTTTATAGACGATTCATTCGCTGAACGTTTAGATGTTGCAGAACGATGTAAAATAAATGTTTTCTCACCAGACATGATAGAGGCATTATTAAATTAAGGTTGAAGTGTGAAAATATTACATACATATTGTCTCAACCATAATTTAAATAATTATGCCTTTGGGTGTAGCGGTAATAAAATTTACTTATTTCGCGAATATCATATGGATATCATTGCTGAAGTAAGTCTTCGACATGCACTCGTTCAATGAGTATTAAGTCTGGAACAGTCTAGCTCAAAGGCTCACGGATTCAGGTGCAATTTTAAACGTCTAGAAAATCATGCCCTCCCAACTAAAACAAAAAGCTCTCAACGCCGGAATGTGGAGCCTGTTAGATGCTGTTGGCCAACGGGGCGTGCAATTTGTTGTCGGAATTATCCTTGCACGATTATTACTCCCGGAGCAATTTGGCTTGGTAGGCATGTTGTTGGTCTTTACCGCTGTTGCGCAGACGTTCGTTGACAGCGGTTTTGGTGCCGCTTTGATCCAAAAGCAGAACATTACAAAAGAAGACACCTGTTCGATTTTTTATTTCAACATCCTGATGAGTTGTATCCTTTCTGGATGCTTGTGTGCTCTGGCCCCACGGATAGCTTTGTTTTATGGGCGGCCAATACTAGCGCCAATGCTGCAGGTTATGTCTTCATGTCTTGTCATTAATTCCCTCGGGCAGGTGCATAATATACTGCTGACCAAGGGGCTTGAGTTCAAATCACGTGCCAAGGTGACCCTGTATGCAAGCTTTCTCTCGGGCCTGATTGGCATAGGGATGGCGTATTGGGGCTATGGTGTTTGGAGTTTGGTGGCTCAACAAGTTGGCAGTGCCATTTTCAGTGTCATTTTCTTGTGGTTATTCAGTATTTGGCGCCCAGCCTTGCTTTTCAGCTTTAAATCTTTGCGTGAAATGTTTCGTTTCGGCTCGAAACTCTTGGCCTCGGGATTACTGAACACAATTTTTGATAATATCTACCTAGTGGTTATCGGCAAGTTTTTTTCGCCTGCGGATTTAGGGTATTACACTCGTGCAAATACCTTGCAACAACTACCGTCAATTACACTTTCCAGCGTGGTGGGCCGGGTAGCCTTTCCGGTGTTCTCAACAATCCAAGATGACCCGGAACGGGTTAAGCGTGGCATGAAAAAAGCTTTGACCATGCTTGTGTTCATAAACTTCCCGTTAATGGTCGGTTTAGCTGTGGTGGCAGGGCCCTTGGTTTCAGTTTTACTGGGTGATAAATGGCAACCCTGTGTTCCCTATCTTCAAATGCTGTGCTTGGTCGGCCTGATGTACCCTTTGCACCTTATTAATCTGAGCGTTCTCCAGGCTTTGGGCAGGTCGGACCTGTTTCTACGGCTGGAAGTCACTAAAAAATTGCTGATTGCTTTAAATATTTCGATTACCTGGCGCTGGGGAATTATGGCTATGATCACCGGCCAAGCGATTACTTCGCTAGCCAGCTATTATTTGAATGCCTACTATAATAAGAGAATTATAGGCTATTCAATATGGGAGCAAGTTAAAGATATTTATATTTATTTTTTCAATGCTGCGCTGATGGGGGGTGTCGTTTTTTGCTTAACTTATTTAGTAAATTTTAATCCCTTCTTATTGCTTGTATATCAAGTTGGATCTGGTGTGGTTGCGTACATAATCTTATGTCGATTGTTTTGCCTTAATACTTTTATAGAGTTGCAAAGAATCATCCTTCGCAGTCTTAATTTTAAGAATTCTTTTTAAACAGGTAGATGATGAATACTCCTTTAATCAGTGTTAAAATGATTACCTACAATCACGCACGATATATTTCCCAAGCTATTGAATGCGTCTTGGCGCAGAAGACCGTTTTCCCTTTTGAGTTGGTGATCGGCGAGGACTGCTCAACAGATGGTACGCGCGAGATTGTGTTTGATTATGCTCGCCGTTATCCAGAACTTATTCGAGTAATTACCACAGACCAAAATGTGGGAATGCAAAAAAACAGCAACCGCACTAGCGATGCCTGCCAAGGTAAATATATCGCCTATTGTGAGGGTGATGATTATTGGCATCATCCTGAAAAACTCCAAAAACAGGTGGCTTACCTTGAGTCCCATCCAGAATGCGGGTTAGTGTGTTCGGATTATGATGTATTGAATTCTGTATCAGAAAAAAGAATAAAAGGTTTTGTTAAGTATAGGGGGTGGGCTATCCCTGTTAGCCCTCGAATCGAAGATTTTGTATGAGAAGGAAGCGTTTTGCCAGTTGCAATTCTTACTTGTACCGTAGTCTCTAGAAGATTTTTGATAGAAAAAATTAAAAAAACTGACCCTTATTTGCATAATGATGGAAACTTTTTAATGGGTGATACCCAGTTGTGGGCGGAATTGTCGACTTTATCGAAGATTCATTTCATAAAAGAATCCTTTTCAACGCACAGGATTCTCGAAGAATCAGCTTCGAACAGTAAAAATGTAAAAAACAACATAAGTTTTCAAATATCGAGCAATAATCTTATGCTTTATTTGTGCAATAAGTATAATTTGACTTCTAGTCTTGTGAGTGTTTACGAGGCGAAAATTCAAAACAACAAGCTTGATCTGGCGTTTTATGAGATGGATTCAAGTTTAGCAGAAGAGGTGAGAAGAAGAAAAAAAAAGTTTACTTGGACTCAGTGGATAAAATTTTTTGGATCAAAGTATAAAATTGTGAATATTTTTCTCAGTTTTGGATATTTATGTAAAAATTTGAAATTGAATAAAAATGCTAAATGGAACTGAAATGGGATGTGACCAAAAAGGTGTACATGCAAAAAGCATCAGGTCTCTGTAGAAATTTTCTCGTCCTGCTTCTTTTAGTATGTATATTGGGAAGTCTGTTCTGTTACTATGGTAAACAGGTGCCAAAAAAAAAACTATATGTAGTCTTTCGGCTTGATGACTATTCTGCGAAAAGTTCGACTGATATTGAGGTCAAAATCATTGAAGCCTTCCGAAAAAATGGATTACCGATAACCTTTGGGGTCATTCCCTTTATCCTTGAAGGCGATCTTCAAGATCCTTCTTCATCTAAAAACATTATTCCTCTTTCTCCGTTAAAAGGTGATATATTAAGAGATGCAGTTAATGAAGGTACTTTGGATATTGCATTACATGGATTTTCCCATCAGACCAATAATGTTAGAAAGATGTCTGAATTCAGAGGAATGGACCTCGGCATTCAATTAGAAAGATTAGGCCAGGGCAAGAACTTTCTTGAAGGCATAGTTGGGGATCCTGTTGCCACCTTTGTCCCACCATGGAACAGCTACGATTCGATCACATTGCGGGCTCTTGAGCAACTCGGGTTTTCGACCATTTCAGCGGATCTTTCCGGGGATGCACCAGAATACTCTAGACTAAAATTTCTTCCAGCCGTATCTGACATATCTCAGCTTAAGGATGCAGTAAAGGCTGGAAGAAAATCTTTAGACGATCAACCGGTCATTGTTGTGTTGTTTCATAACTATGACTTTAAAGAGGTCGATGAAACGCGTGGAAAAATCAGTTATGGAGAATTTGCTGAACTGTTAAGCTGGCTCAATTTTCAAGAAGATATTTCTATCGTTTCAATTAGCCAAGCAACAAAAGCTATTCAAGAACTAAGTTCTCGCCGATTCGTTTCGAACAAAATCAATAAATTGTTAACACAAAAGCTTCTCCCCTCATTTTTCTGGAACGGAGACGCTAACTTGTATCTAAAAAATCCCAAGCTAATGACCAGCTTTGTTTTAGTTCTTTTCTTTTATTTTGCCATAATGCTACTATGGGCAGCCGTTGCTTTTTATATAGGGTCATTAGTGCTTCGACGGTTTGTATTAAACGTGAGACGGAGCGCTTTTTTTATAAGTATAGTGCTATCGGCATTTTCTCTTATTTTCATTTTTTATGACCTGAAAGTTGGTATGAAAGGTATGGTTACTGCTGCCAGTGTTCTTGGGGTTAACATTGGGATGTTTTTTAATTTTCACTTCTTTCAAAGGCAAAGTCTTGATTGAATTAAACATCAGCATAATATGCTAAAAAGTAAAAACTGTAATTTATATGCCGCTCATATCTGTAGTTATTCCAACATTTAATAGGGCCTGTTATGTAACGTCGGCCATTGATAGTGTGTTGGCGCAGACGTTCAGTGATTATGAAATTATTGTTGTCGATGATGGTTCCAAGGACAACACAGGCGAGATCATTCAGCCCTATTTGAACAAAATAAATTACTTTTACCAACCAAATTCAGGTGTCAGTGCCGCCCGAAATGCTGGGATAAGAGTTGCCAAAGGAGAGTGGATCGCTTTCTTGGATTCGGATGACGAATGGCTGCCCCGTAAATTGGAACTTCAAATTAAAGATTTGCAGAAATATCCTGATGCTGTTTTGAGCTGTACAAATATTATTTTCGAAGGACTACCCGGGACTCTTCCAATAAACTGTTTCAGTTCTTGCTTGTTTTTGGAAATGTACGAAGTTTTATTTATTAAGGAGCCGTTTTTCAAGTGCTATGCATTTACGCCTACGGTCGTGGCTAGGCGTCAAACAATTATAGATGTTGGTATGTTTAATGAAGATCTAGCAATTTATGAAGATGGCGATCTTTTTTTTAGATTGTCAACCAAAGGAGGATTTGTAGTGAATCCTTTGGTTTTGGTAAAGTCTTATCGAAGGTCAGAAACTGCAGATTTAAATCTAAGTACCCAATTTTCAAAAAACAAAGTGAAATACTATACCAATGTTATTAAATCTTTCGAAAAATACAACAATCTTGACCTTAATTTTATTCAAAAAAAACATATAAAAGAAAAATTAAGTAGTACGTGGTTTGACCTAGGTTTGGTTTATTATGGTTTAAAAAATACTAGCTTGGCGAGAAATTGTTTTCTGACTTGTTTCCAAGTCAATCCTTCATTGAAAAATTTCTTGAAATTATTTTTGGGTCTCTCTGGTCCATTGGGACTTAATTACATCCAAAAAAGACGAATAATGTTGCAGGGGTTCCGGCGCTCGGAATATTATCAAAATGGATTTGATAAATGAAATCAGTATTATTGCTGCGATCAACAACCCTTCAGTTGCAGAACAAAACCTGCTTCGCTCCCCCCTGCTCCGAGTGGAAGAGGTGCAATTTATCCCCGCCGAAGGTTTTACCACCGCTCCGCTAGCCTATAACTACGCTCGCATGCGGGCCGGCGGGCAGCTACTTGTCTTTGTCCACCAAGACGTCTACCTCCCCCTAGGGTGGGAATATTTGTTACTTGATACCGTTACTGAATTGGACAAAAAAGGTACCTTGTGGGGCGTTCTAGGGGTGGTTGGGGTTGGAGTTTTTGGTGGTGTGCGGGGGCGTGTCTGGTCAACAGGTTTGGCGCGGGAGGTGGGGGCGCCTGTGAACCGGCCTGAAGGGGCGGTTTCGTTGGACGAGTTGCTGTTGGTGATCCGAAAAAATTCTGGTCTGACCTTTGATGAACGACTCCCGGGTTGGCATCTTTACGGCACGGACATTGTCCAGGAGGCCTTACGGCGAGATCTGGGAGCGTATATCATTCACGCGCCCGTGATTCATAACAGCCTCCCGGTGGCCCGATTCGATCACGGTTTTACTGACTGTTACAACTACCTCCGCCAGAAATGGTCTTCCCAACTACCTGTGCAGACATGCTGTATCAAGGTTACGCGCACCGGTTGGCCCTTGATGAAGAGGCAAATTCGGCAAATGTTACGCACCACGGACAGGCAGACCTCCGACCGTTTGCCTGACCCAGCCGCAAAGGCGAGGGCATTGGGCTATGAGTGAGATCTTGGCCTCCGACCCTCCGCAAATTGTGGTGCTTGGCGCCTCCTTTGGTACTGGCAACCTTGGCGTCAGCGCCCTGGCATGGTCGACCCTGAAATTGATCAAGACAAAGTGGCCCGAGGCCGGCGTAGCATTGTTGGGGGTAGGGCGAGAGCCCAACTCGACCTCAGTCCGTTTGACCGGGAACCCAGAGTCATTGCTCACTTGCCCGGTGCGCTATAGCCTTAACATATTGGCCCGAAATCATATTCTTGGTTTGTTGCTCTGGGTCGTGCTTTGCCGGCTTTTCCCGATGCTGGGCCAAAGACTGGCCCGCAAGGAGTCCACCCTAGGAATGCTGCTTCGCAGTGACCTGTTTTGTGACATAACCGGCGGTGACAGTTTTAGCGATATTTATGGATTAAAGCGGTTGCTGCGCGGGTTCCTGCTGAAAACTGTCTGCCAGTTGACCGGCAAGCCCTTTGTCCTGCTCCCTCAAACCTATGGCCCCTTTGCATTCAGGATTTCCAGGGTGCTTGCCCGTCAGGTACTGCGCAACGCCGCGGTCATCTACTCCCGGGACAGTGAGGGGGTACAGGTGGTGCGGGAGTTAATCAGCGCGGCAGCACCGGTTCGACTCTGTCCTGACGTGGCTTTTGTGCTGGACCCTATCCGACCGGATACAGCCCAAGTTTGTCAACTTGAAGCCTTGCGATCGGAAGGGGCGCAGGTATTGGGTTTGAACATCAGCGGTCTCCTTTACCACGGCGGCTATTCGCGTGATAACATGTTTGGTCTGGCCTGTGACTATCCTGCCCTGATTGCGGATATGTTGAAAATGTTCTGCGCGATGCCGGTGTGGCGGGTGCTGCTGGTCCCCCATGTCCTGCCCTCCAGTGATTTTGCGGTGGAAGACGACCAGATCGCTGCTGAAAAGGCGTTGGCGGGCCTTCCTGAGGAATTGCGGGGGCGGGTCATGGTGCTCGAGCGCGGGCTTGACCAGAATGAAACCAAATATTGCATCGGGCTCTGCGACTTCTTCATCGGCGCGCGCATGCATGCCACCATCGCCGCCTTGTCTCAGGCAGTACCAGCCATCGGCTTGGCCTACAGCCGAAAGTTTGCCGGCGTGTTCGCCACTGCCGGTGTTCCCGACTGTGTGTTGGACCTGCGCGGGATGGGAACAGAGGAGGTGATGCGAAAAGCCAAGTTGCTCTTCGACCGTCGCAAAACGATCAGTGAGGTTTTAAACGCAACTATACCTCCTTTGCAGGCTCAGTTGATGACCATGTTCGACGTATTCGAAGACTCGGTAGGCGAGTAGTGAGAGGTGGTTTGTGAGAATGACGGATTTGAAGCAGGTAGTCGACTATCAGCTTTGTTGCGGTTGTGGCCTATGCGCTTATCTTTACCCTGAAAAAATCGGTTCCTCAGCAGAATCTGTGGGTAACCTTGGGTGCAGGTAGGTCACCAAGTGCATGATACAAGGCTATTTTTAGCCCA
>JAVEYP010000025.1:0-10224 GCA_034003445.1 Desulfobulbus sp. | reverse complement strand
ATGCCTCATGGGCGCACGGATGACCTCCAGACCTAGTGCAACCGCAAGCAGCGGCAGGCTTGAGAAAACCGGGGCAGGCTTTACTCACCGAAAAGGAAGTTGGCGTTGTTGTCGCGGCCGCAGGTGGGACCCGAGGGCGAGTGCGGCTGGAACACCTCGAGCACGCCGGGTTCGGGCAGGCGCACGATGTTGACGATATTCTGCGAATACCAGACGCCGGCCTGGCGGCCGTCCGGGGTGAGAATGCGGCCGCCGCGGAACTGGCAGCCGGGCGGGTGATGTTCGCTGCGGTACCACTGCAGCCAGCCGTTGAGAAGATGTTGATCGACCTTGGCCCCGGCCCAGACCTGGGAGCGCAGGGTATAGCGGTTGTCAATGGCCATGATCGAGTCGGGCGCGCCAAACGAGCCCAAGTAGTAGTAGCTGTGGTCTGGCAGGAGCGTGCCGGACTCGAACAGCTGACGGACCTGCGGGTCAGCGACCCAGGCGCCGGCTGGCGGACCACCGGTGCAGCCAGTGAGGAGAAGGAGGGTGAACAGGGCGGGGAGCAGGCAGCGGCAGGGGAGCGATCGCATGGGGCACATCCTGGTGCGGGGTGGCTTGATGCCTGCCACTTTACCCTTGAGCGGGTCGGCGGGCAAGCATTCTGGTGGCGGATCGGGCGTGGTCGCGGGTCAGGAGGGGCTGGTTCCCGTCCCACGTCGATGGAAGGAAACCAGTCTGCATCCGGACTCCCTAGCGGCCTTCGCTGTGGAGGATAGTTGCCTCCACCTTTTTTACATCGGCCGTGCCGGTGAGCAGCATGGCCTGGAGTAGCTCGTTCCGGTACTGGTTGAGCAGCAGGGCCACGCCCTCCCGGCCGCCTCCAAAGGCGGCAACGACCATTGGCCGGCCGACGAGCACCGCGTCAGCGCCCAGGGCGAGCAGTTTGAGCACGTCCGCGCCGCCGCGCACGCCGCCGTCCGCGAAAATGATCGCCTTGCCCTTGACGCGGGCCGCTATGGCCGCCAACACGTCGGCCGCACCGGGCGTGCAGTCGAGCACCCGGCCGCCGTGGTTGGAGACCACGATCCCTGCGGCCCCGGCCTGCACCGCGGTCTCGGCCTCGTCTGCGGTCATGATTCCCTTGACGATGAACGGTAGCCTAGTGGCAGCGATCACCTCGCGCAGCTCGGCCGGCGTCTTGGGGCCGACGGGCTGGCCCTTCAAAGCCATGGTGATCAGGCCGGCACCGTCCACGTCCATGCCCGTGGCGAGCAGGCCAGCCTCCTTGATTGTGCGTAGGCGGCTCTTGACCACCTCCTGGGCGCGCGGCTTGATGATGGCGATGGAGGCGCCGTTGTTGTCCCGGCCGACCCTGATGCCGCTGTCAAACATGCTCGGGTCCGCGCCGTCGCCGGTCATGCACAGGGTGTTGGCCTGGAGTGCCCCGGCCACCATCTCGGCGATAAACTCCTCTTCCGTCATTGTGCCGCCCATGTTGTAGGACGAGCCGGTGATCGGCGCCACCAGGATCGGCATGGACAGGGTGCGGCCCCACAGGTTCAAACTCAGGTCCGGCTCCTTGACCGCGTGGATGGTGCGCAGGTTGAGCTTGATCCCGGCGAGCGCTTCCAGGTTCGCCTTGAAGGCGCTGCCTGTGCCCACGCCGCCCATGCCCGGCACCTCGCCGGCGCAGGCGCGACCGTCGCAGACCGGGCAGACTCGGCAGAATCCTTTGAGTTGTTCACGGGCCTGATTTCGCATCGATTGCCTGTCCATACTGTTTCTCCTGCCTTTGCGGGTCAGCCCTGCCGCTTGCGGCGGGCCGGACAACGAAAGTGATGATTGATGAATGCAGCCTGCTGTGTGCAGTACCGACAGGGTCGCGGGTGCACGGCCGCCGGACACTCAGATCCACGAGCTGGCCACAGTCGGCCGGATCGAACCGCCACCAAACAACCACTTGCGGTCGATTTTCTCAAGAATTATTCCTGCGGCCCAGCACAAATTCCCGCGACCTGTTTTGCTGCCTTGTTGGGATCACGCCGCCAGGCGGCTGAAGGTGAAGGACTGGCGGGCACCGGCCACGCGCTCCACAGTCAGGGTGCGAGCCCCGAACTCCTCCTCCAGGTATCCTTCCAGCAGGAGTGGCCCCCGGTTGTCGAGCAGGTGGCAGTAGCGACTGTAGGTCTCAGGAAAGAGGGTGCACTCCACCAGACCGGTCTCGTCCTCAAAGGTGTGGAACTCCATAGCTGCGCCACTTTTCGTGCGCACCACCTTGCTCGCGATCGGCCAGCCGAGGAAGCGCACCCGCTGCCGACCCATTGCCTCGCGGCCCAGTCGGTATACCTCGCGGGCGAGCAGGGTGCGGGCATGTTGCCGCACTCCGGCGAACAGGGTGATCGGGTGCTCGCCACAGAGAAAACCGAGTATCCGGAACTCGTTGCGCAGCCGTTCGCGCCGGTCCTCGGCCGGCAGGGGCGGCGGCCTCGCGTCGAGCGGGAACAGGACAGGTGCCCGCTCCCGGCCGCTCTTCCGCCAGCTTGCCGCCAGCCAGACGAGCGGTGCCCGGCTGGCCTCCGACCCGGCCAGCAGGCTGTCCAGTGCCCCGGCCTGGATGAGCGCGCTGTACTCGTCCTCCTCTGGCCGCACCCGGCCAAGAAAATCGAACACCGAGGTAAAGATCCGCTGCTCCCGCTCGACAACAATCCGCGCCCTCGTCGCCACGCCCAGCCCGGCCACGGCCATCAGCCCCACGCGCACCTCCTGGCCGCGTCCCTGCCAGGCCCCATCGCTTGCATTTACGTCTGGTGCGAGAATGCGCAGCCCCAGTCGTCGCACCTCGGACACATAGGCGAAGGTCGAGTAAAAGCCGCCCCGGTTGCTGATCACCGCAGCCATGAACTCTGCCGGGAAGCGGGTCTTCAGCCAGGCGGCCTGGAACGAGACCTGCGCATAGCTGGCTGAATGCGGCTTGCAGAACGAGTAGCCGGCAAAGCTCATCATCATTGCCCAGATACCTTCGGTCGCCTCTGTCCTTGCGCCCAGTTCCGCCGCGGCCGCGAAGAACTGAAGGCGGTAGTCGCCGAGTTGGAGGTGCTTGTCCTTCTTGCTCATAATCTTGCGCAGCCGGTCCGCGTCGGCGTCCGAAAAGCCAAAGCGCACCGCTACGCGTGACACGTCCTCCTGGTAGACCATGATGCCGTAGGTCTCGTCGAGCACGCCGGCGACGAGCGGGTGGAGTGGCTCCCAGGTACCGCCGTGTAGTCGCCGCAGGTACTCACGAATCCACTCGTTGGCCGCGGGCCGGATGATCGATGAGTGGATCACCAGGTGGTGGAAGTCTCCGCGGCCGGAGCGCCGCTGCAACAGTCGCGTGGCCGGGCTTTCGATGTAGAAGCAGCCCATGGTGGCGCCGCGGGCCAGGGTGGCACGGGTGGCCGCGTCCTCCTCGGGCTGCCAACAATGCTCGTCAACGACCGTGCCGTTAGCCCGCACCTGGGCGATGGCGTCGCGGATCACCCCCAGGCTGCGGTTGCCGAGCAGATCGATCTTCACCAAGCCAGCCTCCTCAACAGCGTCCTTGTCCCACTGGAGGACCGGCACGCCCTTGGGGGTGCGCTGCACCGGCGCGTAGTCGCTCACCGGATGCGGGGTGATGATCACCCCGCCTGGGTGGACTGACAGGTGATGTGGCGCGCCGCTGATGCGGGCAGCCAGGCGGAGGATCTCGGGCCAGGGGTCGCTCAGGTCCACACCGCGCAGCTGCGGCAGGGTGCGCAGGATGTCGAGATAGCCGTCCTCGCCCGGGTTGGCCCGCCACAGCCAGGGCAGCCGCTTGGTCACCCGGCCGATCTCGTCGCCGGGTAGGCCAAACACCCGCGCTGTCTCGCGGATGGCCATGCGCGGCTGCAGGCCGACGTGGCAGGCGACCATGGCCGCGCGGCAACCAAAGCGGTCGAACACTGAGGCGAGTACCTGGTCACGCTCGTCCCAGGCAAAGTCGATGTCGATATCCGGCGGGTCCAGGCGGCCGGGGTTGAGGAATCGCGCGAAGTAGAGGTTGTGGCGCACTGGGCAGACATTGGTGATGCCCAGACAGTAGGCGACCAGCGAGGCCGCGCCTGAGCCGCGGCCGCAGGTGCGCGAAAACGGGCCGACTAGGTCGCGCACCACCAGAAAGTAGCTGGCAAAGCGCATGGTGTTGATGACCGCCAGTTCGTGATCGAGCCGGGTGGTGACGGCTGCTGGCAGGGGGATGCCGTAACGCCCTGTCGCGCCAGCCAGGGCCGCACGGCGCAGCTCTGGTTCCGCATCGCCGCCCTCCCAGGGCGGCAGGATGAGATCGTGGCCGTTGCGCGGGGTGCGCAGGGTGCAGATTTCGGCGATGCGGCCCAGCTGGGCCAGGCTCTCGGGCCAGAGGCCAAAACGCGCGGCCAGTTCGGCCGGCGACGGCAGGCAGGCGTTTGCAGGGGCCAGGGTGGCCGCATCCAGCCGGGCAAGAGAGGTGTTGGTTGCGATGGCGCGCAGCAGCCGGTGAGCCGGGTAGTCGTCCGTGCCCAGAAAAAAGGACTCGACCAGGGCCACGGTGGGCAGGCCCAGCCGGTGGGCCTCACGGCGCAGCCTGCTGGTCGCCTCGCTGGGCCGGTCGACCAGGGCGGCCATGGTTTCGGCGCCCATTTGGTGGCAACGGCCGAGCAGAGCCGGCTCCGGCACCAGCAGGAGCAACCCGGCGCGGCGGTCGGCCAGGGTTTGGGCCAGGTCCAGCGCCGGGTCAGCCTGCAGGTCGCTGAGCAGACGACAGAGATGACGGTAGCCTCCGGGGTCTCGCACCAGGGCAAACAGCCGGCCGCTCGCGGCGCGTAGTTCGGCACCGATCACCGGGGTCAGCCCCTCTTCTGCGCAGGCGGCGAGAAAGGGCCAGAGCCCGGCCAGACTGTTGGTGTCCGTCAGGGCCGCGGCCGTGTAGCCCAACTGGCGCACGCGGCGGCAGAGCGCTCGCGGGCTGGCTGTCCCGCGCAGCAGCGAGAAGTGCGAGTGCAAGCCAAGGGCGATCATATGGCCCTGGTCGTCTTGTCTGCCGGCCTCTGGCTGCCGCGCAGGATGGTCGCCTCGCCACAGCGCGCGCGGATGGTGTCCATGGCCGTGCTCAGCCGGCGTTGTCGCTCGCGGCCCGGGTCAGTCGTCGCGAACAGGGAGAGCTGGTGGACCGGGTGGAGCAATCGGTCGCAGCACAGGGCCAGGCTGCGCAGCCGGGTGCGGCGCTGCCAGGTCCGGTACAGGGCGGTCAGGGCCAGGAGTTCCAGGCTGCGGTCGTCATCCACCGGTAGTTTGATCGTGGCTTGGCGGCGCGCGCTCAGGCCATCAGTGTAGAGCAACTGCACCCCGACCCGGCGGCAGCCGAGCCCGCGTCCTCGCAGGACGCTGCCCGCCTGTTGTACCAGACCGGCGAGGGCGTTGCGTACGCTCTCCTCGTCGTTGGTATCCGGGGCAAAGGTGTGCGCATGCCAGAGGTCGCTGCGGCCTGTTCCTGCCGGCTGCACCGGCGCCGGGTCCACGCCGCGCACTGTCTGGTGGATGTGGCGGGCGCGGTGGTCGCAGAGCACGGCCAGTTCGCCCACGGACAGGGCTGTGGCCTGGTGTACCCGGCGGATGTTCACGCGGCCCAGGCGCACCAGGTCGGCTGGCAAGAGACCGGGCAGCAGGGCGAGCGGCAGGGGGGCGAGAAAGGTGCCCTCCTCACCGCCGGCAACGAGGTACTCGCCGCAGGGCTTGACCAGCCGGCTTGCCACCTTGGCCACCAGCTTGTTCGTTGCCACAGACCAGATCGGATCCAGGCCGAGGTCCCGGCGCAGGGTGTCGCGCAGCCGCCAGCCGATGTCCGGCGGCGAGCCGAACAGCCGGCTCGTGCCAGTGACGTCCAGGTAGAGGTGGCCGTGGCCGTTGGCTGGCTCGACCAGCGGCGTGTAGCGCAGGGCGTGTTCAAGGCAGCGGCCCAACGCCCGGCGGTACTGCTCCGGCCGGGGCGACAGGACGAACGCGGCCGGGCAGCGGCGTCGCGCCAGGGCAAGAGGCATGCCCTTGCGCACGCCATCAGCGTAGGCCTCATCGCTCATGTCATAGACCACGGCGCGGGCTGCTGGCTCGGCAATGAGCAGCGGTCTGGCGCGGAGTGTGCTGTCGAGCAACCGCTCCACGGCCACGGGAAAATCAGCGATGTTGAGGTGAATGACGACTCGTTCCATGGCGTCTTTGTACAGTAATGTACAGTTAATGTAAAGATAGAAACAGTACGGGGCCACGACCGTACTGGAGCGAGAAAAAATGGTAGGACGGAACGGATTTTTGGAATGGGCTTGTTGCGCAACGGTCCGGCGGGGAACGCCGGGCCAGGCTCGCTCGCGGCAGACGTATGCTGAGAATATTGTGTTGAGGCAGGAAAGGACTTGATTCGAGGGCAGCGGTCTCCAGGTCGAAAAGGACGGCCGATGGTCAGTGGATTGGCACGCTCAGCATCCGTGGGTCAGAGGCTTTTGCCGGTTGACCATGCCCAGGTGCACTATCACGGGTTTGACCCGTTCGGCTCGATCGGCAAGACCAAGCCTGCCAGGGCAAAGGCTGGGAGGAGAACAACAAGGCAAGAGGCCGACCCAGGGCAGGACGAGAGGCGTGTCTCGCCACAGGAAAAAAAGAAAGAAGAAACAGCGAATAATCATGCGATCCTGGCCGTGGCTTGTGCATGCGTCCACGGCCAGGAACGAAGGGGTTGGATGCCGGGTGGTGGGTGGTCCCCTCGCCCGGCTGCGGGGCAGCGCTTAGAGGGCGGCCTTGAGGATCGCGCGGCTCACCTCCAGAGTCACCTCGCGTTTTTCGCCGAGCGCGGTCATACCGTGTGCCTCTAGGGCAGCAACCAGGTCGTCGATGCGCTCGGCACCGACTCCGTAGCTGCCCAGCCGGGTGCTCACGCCCAAGCTCTCGAAAAAGGCGCGGGTCTGTTCAATGGCCCGGTCGATGCGCTCGTCATCGCCACCCGTGGTCAGGTTCCAGACCCGCTCCGCGTACTGCAGCAGCTTGGCCCGCTTCTGCTCCCGGCGGATGGTCCAGACCGCTGGCTGGAGGATGGCCAGCGTCTTGCCATGGTCAATGCCGAACATGGCAGTCAACTCGTGGCCGATCATGTGGGTGGTCCAATCCTGCGGCACGCCGGCACCAATCAAGCCGTTGAGGGCGTTGGTGGCGCACCACATAAGGTTGGCTCGGGCGTCATAGTCGGTCGGGTTGGCCAGGGTGACCGGGCCGATCTCAATGAGCGTGCGCAGAATGCCCTCGGCCACCCGGTCCTGAAAACGACCCTCGGCCGGCACAGTGACGTACTGCTCCACTGTGTGGATGAAGGTGTCGATGACGCCGTTGGCCACCTGGGTCGGGGGCAGGGTAAAGGTCAGGGTTGGATCAAGGATGGAGAACTCGGGGAAGACGAGCGGGCTAGAGATCGGGTACTTGCCACCCCTGTGGCTGATTACGCCACCGCTGTTCATCTCCGAGCCGGTGGCCGGTAGGGTGACGATCGTGCCCAGCGGCATGGCCGCGGCCACTGGAACGGGTTTGAATCCGTGGTGCAGCAGGTCCTCGCAGTTATCGTCATGGTGGACGGCCAGGGCCACAAACTTGGTGCCGTCCATGACTGAGCCGCCGCCCACGGCGAGCAGGAAGTCGATCTGCTCGTCGCGCACCACCTCCACCGCACGCATCAGCGTGGAGTAGCGCGGGTTGGCCTCAATGCCGCCGAACTCCACCACCTCGCGCTCGCCAAGATTCTGATGGACCTTGTCCAGGGTGCCGTATTTCTTGACGCTGCCGCCGCCGTAGAGCACCAGCACCTTGGCGTCGGCCGGCACTAGGCGGCCGAGCTGGGTGATACGGTCTTTGCCAAAGACGATACGGGTAGGGTTGTAGTATTCGAAATTGAACATGCAGTCTCTCCTTATCGGTGAGGGGGCGGGCGGCACGCACAGACCAGGCCTGGCCAGCAGCGCCCCACCTGCGGGATTGGTGTGGTTAGAGAGGGCGAGTATACCACCCCCAGGCAGGGATGGAAAGTTACACCGTGGCAGGCCAACAGGGGACGGCCAAAGGGCCCGGACGGCCAGAGGCGGCAAACGGCCTGGCGTGGCCGAGTGGGGCGTACACCTGTGGCCGTGTTGACAGGTGTCAACAGCAGGGGCTAAAGTAGTTTGTCAATTTTGGATAATCCGTGTTTCTAAGGAGGAGAGTATAATGCAGCATTTGATCGTCTTCTTTTCGCCCGCCGGCACCACCCGCCGGGTCGCCCGCCATATCGAACACTGCCTGGCCGACCGCGGTGTCACCGCGCGGGTGCTCGACCTTGGCGTACCTGCAGACGGCCCAGTTCCGGCTAGCCAAATTGGCCTGGAGAGCCCCTGCTGTTTGTGGGTCGGCTCACCGGTCTACTGCGACCACGCCTTGCCCTTGGTGGCCGAATGGATTGAGGGACTGTCGGTGTCGGCGGGCGGCTGGGCCGTGCCCTTTGTCACCTGGGGTGGGGTGACCAGCGGCCTGGCCTTACCGGAACTGGCTGACTTGCTGCAGGCCAGGGGCTTTCAGCCGGTGGGCGCGGCCAAGGTGCTGGCCGAGCACTCGTCCATGTGGGCCGCCGCAAAACCGCTCGGCGCCGGTCGTCCGGATGCGGCCGATCTGGAACAGGTGAGCGGCCTAGTCGCGGCCGTGGTTGCCAACCTGGAGCAGGCCGATGCCACACCGCTTGACCTGCAACAACTCGACTACCTCTCGCCCTCATTGCGCAACGAGGCCGCCACCAAGAGCCTGGCCAAGGTCAAGGCCATGATGCCCGCGCCCAAGGCCGTCGAAACCCGCTGTACCCAGTGCGGTGAGTGCGCCGCTGCCTGTCCGGTGGGGGCCATCACGCTCAATCCCTACCCGGTGATGGCCGAGAACTGCGTGCGCTGCCAGCAGTGTGTGCAGATCTGTCCGGAAGGCGCCTTTCCCCACGACGCTGCCACCACGGCGGCCCGCATCACCGCCAGAGCCGCCGCCATCGATGAGGAAAAAGTGACCCGCATGTTCTGCTGAGCCTGCGCTGTCCGGCCTCCCGCGCAACACCAGCCCGCCCCGAGGATTGTTCGGGGCTTTTTTTTTGGAGTATCCAGTAGCGTCCGGTTACGATGTTGCCTGGAGCTTTCCGGTTAAGAATATCACGTAATTTCTTGAATTTATTTATAAATCAACGAGATGTCGTTGCGGTTTTTTTCATAGATTACCCTTTGAGGACAAGGAATTATGAAAATGGCGCCATACCCAGACAAGCCAGCTGAACTGACTGCCAACAGATTGAATCGTCTTTTGCTCCCCATTGCCTTTGGCCTTGGCTAGTATTCCAAAACCTCAAGCGTGAAGCAATCGACCACTACGAATGGAAGGTACAACTGAAGGCGGTCACCAGGGCCAGAAGGGCGAAGATCGCTCTGGTGACCGCGCCGTTGCTCTCTGCAGAGGTTTCGACCAAGTGGGCCAGCTAGACGTTACAATCACACGCGCAAGGTCATTGGGCCTTGATGAAAAGCAATGGTGATCATGCTTCAATGATGGAAGGTCAGCCAATTGTAGGCAAGGTGACGGATGCCGATCTTGACGGAATCCTCGAGCTTCAAGTGGCAAATCAGATCGAAAGGGGCGGTGCCCTGTCGGAGAGTCTGCCGCGTTCCAGAGTGGCTACAAGGTTGCGTGATATGCCGGTGATCATCACCCGACGTGGCGGGCTAGTTACCGGCTTTCTCTTGACGACCACGAGGGAGATGAACGCTGATCTGCCTATCGTCCGGGCAATGTGGGCAGCATAGAAAGGTGCTCCAGATGCCTATATCTATGGCCCCATCTGTGTCAGCGCAAAGGAGCGAGGAAAAAGGGGATGGCGCAAGCTATGTTTGAACAGCTGCGAGCCTTGGAGCCAGGCCGTGGAGGCATTTTGTTTATACGCCGGGATAACGAGGTATCGCTAAAAGCGCATGTCCGTATGGGAATGCAATGCTTGAGGTCGCCGGGCTCCAGTTCTATGGTTTTGATTTCGACGTTTTCTCTTATGGGACCCTCGAATAATTTGATTATGCACCTAGCGACCACTTTACCGCTATGATTCAGCCAACGAGAGACAGGAGCCAGTTGGAACCCGACCGCTTTCGATCATCTTTCGGCCCGTCCTGCGGG
>JAVEYP010000024.1:0-10259 GCA_034003445.1 Desulfobulbus sp. | reverse complement strand
ACCATAAACACCACTCGCGAGTAGGCCTCGGAAATCTTAAACAGAAAGAAGTAGGTGAGCAGCACGGCGATAACCACTGCCCAGGCCTTGATGATCACCAAAAATTCCAGGTAAAACTTCCACCCCCGCCAGGAGCGATACAACTGAAAGGATTGAAAGCTGGCAAAGCAGGCCACCAGCACTATCCATTCCAGCCGGGTGTAGTAGGGGCTCCACGGCACTTCGTAGAGCTTCACGCACAGCCAGAGGAAAAAGCAGACCAGGCCGCAGTCGACCAGGTGGAGGATGCGATAGATGAACGAGCTGCGCTCGCGCAGGTTCCAGGAAAGGAGAGGTGCCATAGTAAGCGACGGTCAGCCGGTCAGTCCCACCACAGCGGGTGCAAGCTCAGCGACCGGGCCAGCCGTCGCGGCAGCCGATGGGCACGCCGGCCGAGGATGTAGGCGGACAATTTCAGGCCGTTACGAACCAGGCTCTCGGGGATGCGCATGGGATGACGTTCCTTCACCAGATAGGCGATCTCGGAGCGGACATAGCGACGACCGGCACCGGCCGCGGCACCGAATCTGCTGAGGACGGCCCACTCACGGGCGTGAAAGGCGCCGATATCGAAGTAGCGTTTGAACTCCTGCCACAGGGTGTAGTTGTGGGAGTGATACACCCGGGCATCGCCCGCATAGCCGACACAATACCCCAGCTCCAGGAGTTTAGCCAGCGTATAGGTATCCTCACCAAAGAGCAGCCTCTCCGGGAAGCAGCCGACCTGCTCCAGCGGCCCTCTCCGATAGGCGGCGAACGAATTGGAAATGAAGATGGTCTTGAAGCCGAGACGGCGCCGGTCTTCTAGACAGCGCACCGTGCTCTCTGGCGGGTAGTTGAACAGCCGCAGGTGCGCAGCGCAGGGGCTCGCGTCAGAGTTGGCCAACTGCCGGCCGTAGACCGCGGCGATGCGGGGGTTGTCGGCAAACGGCCGCACCAGCTGGGCAAGGGCCTCATGGTCCACCGGAACCGCGTCCTGGGTCAGGAAGACGATGAGATCGCCGTGCACGTGGCGGACCGCCAAGCTACGTGTGCCGCCGTGGTCGAAAGTGCCGGGGGGTATCTGCAGCAGACCGGTGGAGTACCGGGCCGCGATGGCCAAGGTGGCGTCAGTGGAGCCGGAATCGACCACGAGGATCTCGTCCACAGCAAGGGTCTGATCATGCAGCATGGCAAGCAGCCGGTCCAACCGCTGCGCACCGTTAAGTGTGGGGATAATCACCGCCACCCTCGGCCGGGTCTGCGTCGGTACCCCGGTCATACCTTCGCCCACCGCACCAGCAGGTACTTGGCCAGAGCCCAGAGGATGTAGGGGGAAGGATGGCGCTGGTACAGCCGAACCTCGTTGGCCGAGGCCATCAGGCGCAGTTCGCGGGGCATGCGGGTGCGTTCGCGGTCCCAACCGCGGCAGTGGTACACGGTCAGGCTCGGGTCGTACAGGATTCCCCAGCCGGCCTTACGTAGCCGCAGGCTCAGTTCGATGTCCTCCTTGTACAAAAAAAATTCCGGGGCAAAGATGGCCCTACCCGCCAGGGCCGTCTCGTCCAGGGCGGCGCGCCGACAGAAGAGAAAGGCGCCGCAGGCGGCCGGAACCTCTTCCGCCCTGTCGTATTGGCCGTAGGATTGCTCGCCCTGGCCGCGGTCGTACCAGCGGCCGTACCACGAGCGAAAAACTCCGGCCGAGTCGATGCGGCCGTTTGGCCGGCCGACCTGCAGGTCCCAGCCGAGCAGCTGGCCGGTCAGGCAGCCGACCTGTGGGTGCTCTGCCAGAGTCGCCCGGGCCCGGGCAAAGGTCCCGGGTTCGAGGAAGGCGTCGGGGTTCAGGAAGACCACGTTTCCGATCTCTTCCGGGATGGAGCGGTAGCCGAGGTTGTTTGCTGCGGAAAAGCCGATGTTCTTCGTGCGGATGACCCGTATTCCGGGCAGGGCGTCGAGCCCTTCAAGATAAGCGGTGGAAGCGGAGCCGGCATCGACGAGAACCAAATGCGTCTCTTCCTCCTGCCGGCGCAGGCCGGCCAGGCAGCGATCAAGGAAGGGTTCTGCGTTGTGGGTAACGATTATGACGGCGATCCGGGCCATCAGAGAAAGATCCGCCGGTACAGTCGCAGCAGGCTGTTGCCCCTGCCCTGCGCTGCACGCCGGCGCATAATCGAGTCGAGCACCTCGGACTCGGCCCGGCACAGGCGAGCCCGCCAAGCGGCCTCACTGCCCGCCGGCACCGCTGCCTGCTGACGGTATGCGCGCCGCATCCCTCTCAAGGCCGGCAGCGCCTCACACAGGCCCGCCACATAGGGACGTAGCTGGCCTTTTTTGATCACGAACAGCAGCCACAATGCCTGGTAGACGCCGATGACCAGCGCCCAACGGAGCAGCAACCCGGCCGGATAGTTCTTTGCCAGTACATAGAGAGAGTTGCGGGTGGAAAGCCGGATGGTTAAGTCGTTGAATTTCGAGCCGCTGGTAGCGCTGCCGATGTGGTAAACCCGCGCGGCGGGCAGGTACCAGCAGCGCAGGTTGGCGCGGCTTGCCCGCAGGTTCAGATCCACGTCCTCCAGGTAGGCGAAAAACGCGTTATCAAACCAGCTCAGCGCCTCAAACGGTTGCCGCCGGTAGAGGGCGGCCCCACCGCAGGCGCCAAACACCTCTCGCGCCTGGTCATAGGGGGGACCGTCCCCCTCCATGGTACCCAACCGGTAGCCGGCGCCGCCGCGCAGGTAGCCCTCCCCTGCCCCGTCGAGAAGGTGGCGCTGGTGGTAGCTGAGCATCCGTGGGGCAAAGAACGCGTGGTCGCGCCTCGTTTCGGCAGCGCGTACCAGTTGTTCCAGGCAGTCGACCGCGAGTTCGGTGTCGTTGTTGAGTAAAAAGACCAACGGTCGCGACCCGGCCTGGATGCCGGCATTGACCGCTTGGCTGAAACCGGTGTTTTCCGCCAAGGCAATCAGCCGCACCTCCGGGTGGTGATCGCGTAGCCAGGCGGTCGAACCGTCGGTTGAGCCGTTGTCCACCACGGTCACCTGCCAGTCGGCCCAAGTCTGCGCGCTGATGGAAACAAGGCAGTCGGCCAGCATCTGCCGGCCGTTCAGGTTGGGAATGACGATGTCGATGGAGGACGGTCCGAAGGCCATCGGCGCGACTCAGCTCCCCGGCGAGGCCGGTTCTCCGAGCACCTTGCGGACGTAGTAAATCGGCTTTTTTTGGGACTCGTGATAGGTGCGCACCACCAGTTCGGCCAGCAGGCCGATGGTGATGAACTGGATGCCCATGAAGATGAGCAGTATTGCCAACAGGAGCAGGGGCCGGTTGGCCAGGGCGACGCCGTACAACTGCCGCTGCACGGTCATGACCAAGGCAATCAGTACACCAAGGAGAGACGAGACCACACCCACGGTACCGAACACGTGCAGCGGTCGGGTGGCGTAGCTGAGCATAAATTTGACCGTGATCAGGTCAAGGACCACCCGGATGGTCCGCGAGATACCGTACTTGGAGGTACCAAAGCGACGAGGCCGGTGGTTGACCTTGACCTCGGTGAAGCTGATGCCCATGCCGCTGGCAATGGCCGGAATAAAACGGTGCATCTCGCCGTACAGGTTGATGTTGTCGATCACCTCACGGCGGAACGCCTTGAGGGTACAGCCGTAGTCGTGCAGTCCCACGCCGGTCACTCGGGAGATCAGCCGGTTGGCCAACTGAGAGGGCAGCCTGCGCGACAGGAAGGGGTCCTGGCGGTCATAGCGCCAGCCGGTGACCACGTCGTAGCCCTCGTTCAACTTGGCAACGAGTTGCGGGATGTCGTGCGGGTCATTCTGCAGATCGCCGTCCATGGTGATAATGATGCCGCCGCGGGCATGGTCGAAGCCGGCGGTCATGGCCGCGGTCTGGCCGAAGTTGCGGCGCAGGCTCACCACCCGCACGTGGTCGTCATTCGCCTGGATGGATTCCAGCTGAGCCACGGTGTTGTCGCTCGAGCCGTCGTCCACGAAGACGATCTCCGCCTGCTCGGGCATGGTGTCAAGCACGCCCTTGAGTTCCTCGTAGAGCAGGTGGATATTTTCTTCTTCATTGTACAGGGGCACGACCACGGAAATATCCACGTTGTTTCTCCGTCAGTGGTTGGTCTTGGTCAGGAAGATATCAGGCCAGCAGTCGTTGCCGGTGTGATGGGTCAGACGGACCGCCTCCGCCGCGGGCCGGCCGATGCGCCACAGGAAGATCTCGTAATCGGCGGTGTCGTGCTCGTGGCCGCCGCTGCTGGCGCCATAGACGAGCCAGTCGCCGGTGTTGGCCACCTTGGGGAAATATTCGTGACTGAACGGGCCGGGGGCGTCAAACCACAGCTCGCTCTTCAGGGTAGCGGGGTCCGTGCGGTAGATGGCGTTCTGCTGGCGGCCGCCATGGTCTACATAAAAGAGGTACGACCCGTCGGTCGACCAGTTGAGCTGGCAGCCTTTGCCGACCACCCGAATGGTCCCGTCCGCGTCGATGACTGCGGTCCCCCGCTGGCCCCCACGGAAAGTAACCGCGACCGCACCGCCCTGCGGAGCAACGGCCGGAGTCTCGAGCAAGACGTCCGTCCGCACCTCCAGATTCTGGCCGCTCTCCCATACCACAGCCTCCTTGCCGGACGCAACCTCAAGTTCAACCAACTGATTGCCGTTGCGCAGGAAGAAGACCCGACTCCCGTCAGCGGACCAGGTCGGCACATTGCCGTCCCGGGCTAGCAGCTGCTCCCGACCGGTGTGCAGGTCAAGCAAGATCACGTCCCAGGGCAGCTTGTTGCGCTGCGATACCCAGACCTGCTGTGAACGGGCGAACACCACCTGCCGCCCGTCGGGCGAAACACGCGGGAAATACTCTGTGTGCGGGTGGCTGGTCACCTGGCGGAGTTCGCCGTCGGGCAGGGTTCGCAACCACAGGTCGTGGTTGCCGCTACGGTTGGAACTCCAGATAACAAAACCCTGCACGCCGGCTAACCCTTCCAAGGCGGAGCCAACGGCCGGCCGGACCTCGCGGCCAGGGGCCGGCGGCCGCAGAGCGCCCAGCTTTTGCACGCTGCGCACCTCCCGCACCAGCAGGACCGCACCGGCAAAAAAGAGTACCAGGGCCGTGATCTTATACCAAGAAAAACGCACCGGCCGGGGCGATGCGGTTCGCTCCACCGCGGAGCGGGTGAGGATCGCGAACGTGATCACGGCAGCACCTCCAAGGATGTAATCGATGATCTGGCTGAGCACGTGCAGGCTCAGCATGATGAGCAGGCTGGCCGAGCGATCGGCGCCCAGGGCCATCATGGCCAACACGCCGCCCGCCTCGTAGGAGCCGAACCCCATGAAGGTGGGCAGCGGCATGCTGGCTCCGGCCTCGGCGCTGATCAGGGCGATCAGGGCATGCACCGGGTGGGTGTCCAATTGGGGGAAGGCCGCCACCGCTACGCCGGTGAACAGGGCGTAGAAGCCGAGGTACTTGGCAACGCGCACCCCTAGGCTCAGCATCACCAGTCGGCCGAGGATGCCGGCCGAACGGGTCTTTGCCAGCACCACGGTCAGCTTTTCACAGAACGAGGCAAACCGGGCCATCCACCGGCCGGCCAGGCCCGGCAACCTTGTTGCGAGCTCCTCGATCAGGCCTGTCACCCAGCGCAGCCCAGGGAAGAGCAGCACCAGCAGGATACTAAAAACAAGCCCGACCATAAGAAGGGTGCCGATCACCCAGGGCTGGACCCCCAGAAAAAAAAGCTGGTGAACAACGATGGCGGCAATAATACAGCCGAGCGCGGCCAGGTCAAAGGCGAAGCTGATGGCAAGCGAGGACAGGCAGGCGGGCAGCCCGACCCGGTAGCCCCGGTTGAGCATAGCCACGTAACTCAGCTCACCGAGGCGGGCGGGCAGCATGTCGACGAACATGTTGCGGCTCGTGGTGACCAGCAGAAGGTGAAAAAAACCGGGTGTATCGTCTTCCGTAGCGCGCAGGATGAGTCGGTAACGAAGCGTCTGGAAGACTGCCCGGGCCCCGATAGCCGCCAGATAGAGGAGCAGGCTGGAGGCAGAGATGGAAAAAAGGATGGCCACCATGCGCGGCAGCAGGCTGCTTTCCGCCGAGGAAAGGCTGAAGTGGGCCAGCAGGCCGAGCAGCAGGCCGGAAACACCAAGGGCGAGGAGGGCGTGGGTGGCATATCGCTGCCAGTTGGTACCATGCATGTCAATCCTGGAAGAAAAAAGACGATCAGGGCAGAGTCAGGCCCCGCCCTTACCGGCCGCTTTCCAGGCGCTGTACACCCGGCCGAGATAGAGCAGGCCGCCGATCAGGGAATAGACAAAGGTCACGGCCAGGAACAGCAGAGCCAATGACCGGGTCTGGATGTCGTTCATGCCGGCCATGCCGAAGAAAAACACGTAGCCCATGTCACGGATGCCAATGCCGTAGATCGACACCGGAACCGCCTCCATCAGGGTAATGAGTGGCACGAAGGCGACAAAATAGAGCCACGACACTGGGGCGTGCAGGGCCAGCGCCATCAGATAGACGGCGAGGATGAGCAGGAGTTGGAACAGGAGGGAGATGATCATCACCTGCACCACCACCTGCCAATCTGCCCCGTAACGGGCAAAGGCGATGAAGAATTTTTCTGTAATGCGAACCACCGGGGCAAACCGGTCGAGCCGGGTGAGACGGAGCAGGCTGCGCACCCAGGTCCGTTGCCAGAGCATGAATAAAATGAGCAAGAGCAGCGACAGGGCGACCAACGGCAGCAGGATCAGGCCCGGACGGTCCAACCGCAGCGAGACGAACACCGAGGACACCAGGCTGAGCGACACTAGAGCGATAAAGCCGGTGAGCCGGTCCGCGAGCACGGAGGCGGCGCTGCGTGCACCCTCGCGACTCTTCTTCATGACATCGACAATGCGGTACGAGTCGCCGCCGATGTTGGAGGGCAGGAAGATGTTGAAGAAGCCGCCAATCAAATAACTGACCACCAACTTGCGCAGGGAGACGTCGATGGCGTCGCTGAGCAGCAGGATACGCCACTTGAGCGCGCTCAAGGTGGTGTTGACCAGCAGGATGGCGAAGATCACCCCCAGCAGAATCCAGTTGCACTCGCGGAACACTGCCCCGATTTCCACAAGCGGCGTCTGCCAATAGAGCAGGGTCAGCAGCCCACCGCTGACCAGCAGCTTGAGGACGAGCAGCAGGTGTTTGTTCGGCTTCATCAGCCTCTGCCAATCCTTATCGCGACCGGACCACAGCGGCCGGGGCGCCCATGGCTATACTGTTCGCGGGCACCGAGCGACTGACCACCGCGCCGGCGGCCAGCACCGAGCCCTGGCCCACGCGCACGCCGCCAAGCACGGTCACCTTGCCGCCCAGCCAAACGTTCTCCTCCAGGGTTACGCCACCGTCCTGACGGATGGGTTGCTCACGGATGAGCACGTTCGGATCGTCGATATCGTAGCTACCGCCGCCGATGAGCAGGCAGGATTGGCCGATGATGCAGTCCCGGCCGATGTCCACCGGGCAGTTGTTGGTGGATTGGATGATGGTCCGGCTGTTGACGCCCACGTGCTCGCCCAGACGGATCGAACCGTTCTTGCAACTCAGCATGACGTCGTTGGAGAGCATGGCGTCGTCACCGACCACAATGGCTTCGGCCCGCTCCTCGCTGCGGCCGTCGAGGATGCAGCCACCGCTGATGATCACCCGCTCGCCCAGGCGAATGCGGCCCGGCTGGCGCAGGACCACGTTGGCCCCAAACACTACCCCACGGCCGCAGGCGGCGAACAAGCGCGGCCAGAACAGTTTGCGCAGCAGCAGGCCAACGGCACCGGGAACCGGTGCCAGCCAGGCGCACCACTCGAAATAGAGGAGATCGAACCACCCCAATGAGCCGACGATCACCGCCTGATATGTGCGCAGCGGGCTACCGTTGGTGACCGAGGCATGTGTTTTTTTCATTCTCGTTTCTCTTTGAACCTATGGTGGGGGCAGACAAATCGCCTGCCGCGGACGATCTCCGCATCTTGCGGGAGCAGCAGGCGCGTGCCTATCCCGCGGTGGCCGACGAGTATCCCGGGATACATGGCTCGAGCGGAGGGCAAATGCAGACAGACTGCCTGATTTTTCTCGGCAAGTCCCTGCCCTTCGTAAAAACGAACAGTTTCAAGGTACACAGGGAGCGCTGACATTGGCCGGGCCCAACCCTTATCCGGATGTCGGCGGTTGTCCAAAACGACAAGCGTCAGCAGGAGACCAGCGCAGACGAGCGGCCAGGGACTGCGCAGGGGACATCGGCCAAGCAGCCGGTCGGCGGTCACCACCAGGAACAGCACCCAGAAAAAGCTGGCCACCACACGATGGCAGTTACTGGTGCTGATATACTGAGCCAATTTGACGCTCAGGAAGAACAGAAGCAGCGACGCGAAGATGAGCCCGAGCATGACCGATGTCTGGCGAAGATACTCCCGGTCTCGGCGCAGCAGCCAGGATAGGGAGGCAATCACCAGGAGCAGGAAAAAACCATACCACATGGGCAGGTGCTTGGTGAAATCAAAAAAGAAGATCTTGTCGAATACGGTCTGCAGATATTGGATGGGCACCCAGGGGCGCAGCAGATTGGTGAGTTGCACGGTGGAGCCGCTGACCGTGGCCCAGTAGGCGAGCGTGGAGATGCCGGCAATCAGCAGCAGCACCTGCCGGGTCCGGTTGGCCGTGCAGACAAAGAGGAACAGCACCACCGGCAGGGCCAGCAGTGAGTACGGCCCGGACCAGGGCAGCACGGTCAACAGCACCGCCTGGAGGACAAATGAGCGCGCGGTTGCCGGCGGCGGGTACAAGAGCAGCGCCAGCAACATGAGCACGCCGGTGTACATCGTATAGATGAGCGTGTTGTAGTAGTAGAGGTGGTTCAGGCCGGTCAGCCCGAGGGCCAGCGGACAGACCACGAGCAACAACCGGTTGCGGACCAAGCCGGAGAAACTAACCGTGGCCACGCTGGCCACGGCCAGCGCAAAGCCGCTCCACTGGTAGAGGAACGGCTGCCAGCGGACATCGGCCCAGGCGTAACTCCAGGCAAGAAAATCAGGGATCAGGGTCAGGTAGTTCTGGCCGATATGGCTGGTGAAGATATCGCTCAACGGCCGGGTGTGGCCATAGTACCAGTTGAACAGGATGGCATCCTCGACGTACAGGCCGGGGCGGGTCAGGTTCGTCCAGGAGCGAAGCAGCAGGCAGACAACCAGCAGCGCAAGCCCAGCCAGGGCCCAGGCCGGGCGAAAGGGTTCGCGGCCAGGTAGTAGTCCGACCTCTCGGGCACTCATGTGCTGACCGACCGTGACCGTCGGCCGCGGAAAAACCGTTTTGAGAGCAGGAGCTGCAGGATGCGGAAGAAGGTCTTGCGGTTACGGTATTTCCGGTACAGAGAACGACTTATGTTGCGGTAGTTAACCGGTATTTCGATCACCCGCATGCGCCGGTTGAGCGCCTCGACAATCATTTCCACGGCAAACTCGGCGCCGCGGGCCTGGAGGTCGTCGCGCATCTGTCGGTAGGACGACATCCAGATGGCCCGGAAGGTGCATCCCACATCCGTGAACCGTCCCTCAAACCGCCACCAGAGGACCTCCATCAGCTTGGCCAGGAAGACGTTGGCCAGGCGGACCAGTTCCTGCAAGTCGCTGCCCTGCTCAATGAGCTGGCGGGTGGTGCGTGTGCCGACCACCAGGTCTGCCTCGCGGATGTAGGCAAGCAGCTTGTCAATGTCGCGACCCGGAAAGGCGTAGTCCGCTTCGGTGAGGATCACCAGGTCATGATCGATGCGGTCAAGGGCGTAACGCAGTTTCTCGCCGTAGAGGGTTGTTCCGGCCGGGCAGGTGATCACCTGCACACCAAGCTCGACCGCTTCGGCAGCGATGGTGTTGTCCTCGGGCACCACCAGGTACAGAGCGGAAAGGTTGGCAACCTTGCGGTACCGCTGCAGGGAGAAGCTGATGCGCTGCTCGTGTCCCTCGGCATAGACAAGCAGGGCAACGGAGCGGCGCTCGAACAGGGTGGCGCGCTCGTGGAACTTGGCCTGAAAGAGTGAGTCGCGGTCGTTGATGTTCACATAGTTGGCGCGCACCGGGAAGGCCATGATTTCTCGCCCCTGTCGGCACTGTTGGTCGAGAACCGTGATGAACTCCACGTAGCCGTCTGCGGACTCGGCAAAGGCTCGTTCGAGCTCGACGAAA
>JAVEYP010000023.1:0-10663 GCA_034003445.1 Desulfobulbus sp. | reverse complement strand
CCAAAGAGGCCGGGGACTGCATCCTCCCCACCGGGCAAAAGAACCTGTTCATCTTGCCGGCGTCCATCGACCTCGTCGGCGTCGAGGTGGAGCTGATCAGCCAGGAGCACCGAGAGAAGCGACTTAAGCAGATCCTACGGTCGGTGCGCGAGTCGTACCACTACATCCTCATCGACTGCCCTCCGTCGCTGGGCATCCTCACTATCAACAGCCTGACAGCGGCCGACTCGGTGCTCATTCCGATGCAGTGCGAATACTTCGCCCTGGAAGGGTTGGCGCAACTGATCAGCACCATCCGCAAGGTGAAGAAGACCCTCAACCGGGGACTGTTCATCGAGGGACTGCTGCTGACCATGTACGACCGCAGAAACCGGTTGACCCACTCGGTGGCCAGTGAGATCCAGAATCATTTCGGTGACCAATTGTACAAGACGGTGATCCCGCGTAACGTCCGCCTGAGCGAAAGCCCGAGCCACGGCCAGACCATCCTCGAGTACGACCCGAACTGTAGTGGCGCCAAGGCCTACCGGCAACTGGGCGGTGAATTCCTCAAACGGTCGCGGGCGGAGGCAGCATGACATGAGTGCCAAAAACGTGTTGGGCAGAGGGGTAGGGGCCCTCCTTCCGGAAGACCTCAGCGAGGCCGAGGAGCGGTTTTTTCTTTGCGATATCGAAAAAATATCAGCAAATGCGCACCAGCCGCGCAGCTATTTTGACGAGGAGAAATTGCAGCAGCTGGCCGATTCGATCCTGGAAAAGGGGGTGCTTCAGCCGCTCTTGGTCAGCAAGGGCAAGGGCAACCGCTATACCCTGATCGCCGGCGAACGCCGCCTGCGCGCCGCCGCCCTGGCCGGGTTGGACGAGGTGCCGGTGGTCCTCATGGAGGCGGGGACAGCCAAGGAGAGCTTGGAACTGGCCCTCATTGAAAACATCCAGCGTCACGACCTTAACCCCATCGAAGAGGCCACTGCCTATGCACGCCTGATGGACGAATTCCACCTGACCCAGGAGGAGGTGGCGCGCAAGGTGGGCCGCCAGCGTTCGACCGTCACGAACGTCCTGCGGTTGCTTGGCCTGCCACAGGCCCTGCAGGATGACGTCGCTCGCGCTGCCATCAGCGAGGGACACGCCCGGGTGCTGCTGCGTCTCAAGGATCAACCCGAACGCTTGCAGGAGATTCGCGACCGTATTGTCAACGAGGAGTTATCGGTGCGTGCGCTGGAACGGCTGTGCGCCCAAAAACCGGTGCAACAGCGGACGCCGCCTGGTGAGAGCTCGCCCCCTGGCCCGGCTGGGAACCTACCGCCTGCCTACTGCGCCACCGTGGTCAACCAACTGACCAACCACCTGCACGCCAAGGTGCGTCTCGTCCAGCACGGGCCCCGTGGCCGCCTGGAGATCGAGTACTCTTCGAGCGATGACCTCGACAGGTTGATCGGCCTGCTCGGTCCGTGAACGGCAGGCCTGCGGCCGTCCCAGGGCCCTGCCGGACAAAGCCTTGCTCGCTGGCGTGCGATCCTCCGGACGCTGCCGCTTCTTTTTGGTTCTTTCTGATTCTCTTGCTGATCGGTGTCCGCGTGGGTGAATCGGCGCGGGTGCTCGAGCAGATGGGCATCATCTGCCTGGACAGTATTCGCATCGGCTGAATATGGAGATCGTCCGGAAAGGGGTCCAGACCCTGTGGGTGTTCCTGGCTAACGGTTTCTGGGGGTTCTCCTGCACCGGCTCCCCTGTACCAGTGCCCTTGAAGATGCTCTGCTCGCCCGGCTTTTCAGCGGCTGGCTGTTCGCGGGGGTGAACTGGCCGCCCCTGTGGCGGTTTTTCCCTGGAGCGTACCGGTATCGAGCCTATCCGTCGGGCCCTCTGTCCGCTGGGTACCTTTTATGGTCTGCTCAACCGGTTCAGCCTGATTAGGTTGAAATTTGCGCCGGATGCCTGTACTACATGTGGCGTTTGTTCTGCTGCCTGCTTGGTGGACATATCCTTTGCCGAGCCGCTGGCGAGCAACGAATGCCTTTGCTACCTGAAGTGCATAAGACAGACCTGTCAGTGCAACGCGATGACCCTGGATCTGGCCGGCCTGGGCCAACCCAGCGCACGACCTTCCCTCGAAAAATCACGCTCCTCCAACCTCTTTTCCATGAATCCTATGCAGACCCTTCTTGCCGTGGCCGCCTGGTGCTGCCTGCTGTTTTCGCCGGTCGCCGTCTTGGCGGAAATGGTGGCCATTGCCGGTGAGGACGTCAACATGCGCTCTGGTCCGGGCACCTCAAACGAAGTGCTTTGGAGGGTGGGTAGCGGTTTCCCCCTTGAGGTGGTTAAGCGGTCCGGCGACTGGCTGCAGGTCAAAGACTTCGAGGACAGCACCGGATGGGTGCAGAAAAATACCATCAACAAGGCCCAGCACGTGGTGGTCCGGGCCAACAAGGGCACGGACAATACCGTCAACATACGCGCTGAACCGAATCGTAAGGCCGAGGTCGTCGCCCAGGCAAAGTACGGGGTTGTCTTTAAGAAGCTCGGTAAGCAGGGCGACTGGGTGCGGGTAGAACACGGCGAAGACGTCAAAGGCTGGATCGAAAAGAGCCTGCTGTGGGGGTTTTGATCCCGTGGATGAGGCCTTGTGCAGCTCGAACGCGTTGGCCCGGTGGGAGCATAACGGGCCTGCAGAACCGGATTCACCGAGGTCCGTACCGGCAGCGACAGGACAGCGCAACGTCTACACCGCCGATAATGCGGCCATGAGACCGGACAAGCAGCTCATCAAACTACGCTTCGAACAGGCAGCCGCCACCTATGAGCAGCACGCCCAGGTGCAGTTGCTGGTGGCGGACCGGCTGCTCGCCCTGCTTGCGACCGTCGCGCCCGGAGCGGAGCCGGCGCGCATCTTGGAAATCGGTTGCTGCACCGGCTTACTCACCGAAAAAATCATCGCTCGCTTTCCCGCGCTCGCCCACCTTACGGTCAGCGACCTGGTCGACTCCTTCGCCAAGTGCGTCGGGCAGAAAACCATTCACCTGTCCGGCAAGGTCGTGTTTGTCGCCGGCGACATCGAAACGGTCCGTCTGCCCAGCCGCTACGACCTGATCATCAGTTCCTCGACCCTCCAGTGGGTGCACGACCTGCCGAGCCTGTGCCGCAAGCTGGCCCATCACCTCAGCCCGGGTGGCACCATAGCCTTGGCGCTGTACGGCCAAGAGAACATGCGCGAGATCCGTGCGGTGACCGGCCTCGGCCTGCGCTACATGGACCTGGAGCAGTTGACGACCGTGGTTGGCGAGGAGTTCGAATTGCTCGCAATCGAGCAGTCACGCGAGACCCTCTGGTTCGCGGACGCCATCTCGGTACTCCACCATCTGCGGGCAACGGGCGTCAACGCAATCGGCCAGCGCACCTGGACGCGTCGCCAGCTGAACGACTTCCTCGCGGAGTACGGGCAGCGCTTTTCCGGCCCGCGCGGGGTGCAGCTCACCTATCACCCGATGTACATCGCTGCCCGGCCCCGCTCGTAGATATCAGCATATCGTCGCGACCGTGCCCAGGCGTGCAGGATACAGCCATGACCGTACCGCAACACACTATCGCCATCACCGGCATTGACACCAACGCCGGCAAATCCATGGTTACCGGCCTGCTGGCCCGTCATCTGCTCGACCAGGGCCGTGCCGTGACCACCTTGAAGTTGGTTCAGACTGGTTGTACCGGCATGGCCGAGGACATTGTCCAGCACCGGCGGCTCATGGGCCAGGCCCTGACCGACTTCGACCGGGACGGGACAACCTGTCCCTATGTGTTCCCCTTCCCGGCCTCGCCTCTGTTGGCGGCCCGCATGGCGGGCGCCCGGATCGACTCAGCGGTTCTGGACCGCTCCATAGAGACCTTGCGCCAGCGCCTTGATTGGCTGTTGGTCGAGGCGGCAGGTGGCCTGCTGGTGCCCCTGCAGGAGAATCTCCACCTGCTCGATTACCTGGCCGAAAAAAAGCTGCCCCTGATTCTGGTGACCTCGCCCCGGCTGGGCTCCATTAACCACACCCGCCTCAGCCTGGAGGCAATCCGGGCGCGAGCTGTCCCTCTGGTCGGTTTGGTGTACAACCTGTATGGTGACTACCCGCGGGAGATTGTCCAGGATACCCTGGCCGAGTGCCGCAACGCCCTCATTGACTACGGATTTGTCCCCAACCTGGTCATCCTTCCTGACCTGGCCGAGAGTACCGCCACGGCCTGGCCGGTGCTGGTGAACGCCACCCGTGATTTTTGCGCCTGAACTGGATAACGGTCATTGCTGACGGGTCGACTGCAACGGGTTTTTTCCGGGCAACAGCACGGACGCTATCTGGGAAAAGGGTTGCAACGACACGGTTAATGGTGTAAAAATTTTTGGTTCCTACTGGACCTCAGCCCAATTCAACAACCGCTGAGGAATGAGCAGGATGTCAGGCAGCAAACGGTTAACCCGTACGCCAAACTGGAAGCGTTTACAAATTCCGGTCAGGTCGAGCAGCACATGCCGACTGTTCTTGTGGCTGATGTTCGGTTCGATGGCCGAGACACTCTAAGCCAGGACAGAATCTCTTGCCTGATGAAGTCACGAAGCTGATTGATCACAGCTTGCGGTACATGGGCGCATTTTGAACAGGGCCCCCGGTTTTGTCCTCCGGTTCCGTTGTGGTAAGCTATAGGAACAAGCTGAGTCTTTGCCGATTTCAAGGAGTTCTCAGCACTCATTACACCTCTTTGTACTGCCAAAAAAAAAATGTCGGGGCGTAGCGCAGCCTGGTTAGCGCGCCTGCCTTGGGAGCAGGAGGTCGGGCGTTCGAATCGCCCCGCCCCGACCAGTAATATCAAAGGGTTAGCTTTTCGAAGCTAACCCTTTTTTTATGCAGTAAGTGCAGCCGTTGTTCGCTTTCCCGGCACCCAAATTCCCTCCGCCTGTCGATACCGACAGAGGTCGGCTTTGTCTTTTCCAGAGCGCATCTTCCCTGACTAATCAGTGGGCCTTATCCGCTGGTTCCGTTCCTGATTGTCCGGATCCTGCCATTCCTTGCCTCGTCCACCAAGTTTCCGGCCTGCAGGCCGGTCTGCCGGAAACAGGTCCCGCCTTCCCTGCCGTACGTTTCGCGACCCCACCTCCCCGTCCCACCACCATCTTCCCGGAGCAGTAAGCACACAGGCGTGTGCACTACTTGCCCGGCGAAGTGCTGCCAGAAAGAAAAACACTTGGGCTAAATATGGACAAACGCCGCTCTCCCTGCCGGTTCCCAGATTTATGACAGCGATTCCTAAGATCGAGAAAATATTTTTAGGAAAAAGCCCGCACATGTCGTACCATTTTAGAACACAATCAACCTGTTATGAAAGCAACCGCACCCAACCCGACAAAGAGCCTCGTTGCTGCCCTGCGCAAGCCGGATCTGAGCATCCTGGGCAATGCCATCCGCTCCCTTCCGCCGACCCAGTGGCAGGACCGGATGTTTTTCACCGGCGCCGCGGATACCGAACTCCGAGAGCAGACCAGTTCCTTTCCCGCCACCCTGCGCAAAGCCAAGACCACCCATCCCATTTTTCTCCTGCGGGTGGGGACCAGCGGCCATGCAGCCTGTCCCTGTTCGACCAGGGGCCACTGGCGGAAATTCCGCTACATTCAGGAAGGCTGCCGGCTGGAGATGAAAGATCACATCATGGATCGTGATTCCTACCTGATCGAGCGCTACCCCTTCACGCTGCCGCTCGACCACCGCCTGTTCAAGCAGGTCCGCTTCTGCGGCAGGGTGCCGGAGGGGTGCCTGATCGACCGGCGGGTTCCTGCCCGATGACCGGGGCACAGCAGGCCGCTGCCGCGTTACGGGACTGGCTCGACCGGTCCGAAGGGTACGACTACCTTCTGCGGTTCGTCGGCGGCATGGCACGGTCCGCCGCCGCCCGCCCTGCATATGCCCCGGAGTCGCTGTCCGTCGCGGAACAGGCGGACGCCCGCCAGGATCTCTGTCACGATTTCCTCGTCTTCCTCCTCGACCATTGCCTCGCCGACCTGCATCGCCACCCGGAACAGGCGCAGCTGCTGCTCGGCGGCCAGTACCGGCGGGTCCTGGAACTGGCCTGGGGCCGATTTTCCTGGCGCCAGCAGGACCGGGAACGCAGCCGCGACCTCAACCCCCGGGGCTACCTGTACCGTCGGTTGCGGGAAATTCTCCGCCAGGACAAGCGGTTCGCGCTTGTCACCACCGTTCGAAAATACCCCTGCTACCATCCGGCCCAGGTTGTCCTGGAAGGTCACGAGACCTGCTTCGACACCGCCGAGGCGGCCCGTTCCGCACCCTGGCCCGTGCCGCCGCTGCGCCTTGGGCAAACTCCGGAGCGGTACCTGTTTGCCGCGGACTGGCTGACCGAGACCGCCCTACTGTTCTGGAAGGAAGTTCGGCAACGGGTCGGCCGGCCGGTGGCGGTACCGATTCGCGACCTGGTCAGCTACCTGGCCGATCATCATCCCTGGCTGAACAGGCCGCTTCGCCAGGAGGGCGATGTCTCGGAGATGGCGGAACGGCTCGACAGCGGCGATGAAAACCCGGAGGAGCGTTGCCAACGAATCGCGGCCTTGCGCGCCATCGTCCCGCTGGCGGCGCAGCTCGCCGCTACCTGGACCAGCGAGCAACGCCAGGTGCTCGCCCTCCGCCTCGACGCCCCGCCCCTGTCGTTCCGGGAGATCGGCGAGCGGCTCGGGTTTGCCGACCACAACCGGGCCTATGCGCTCTACCAGCGGTCGGTGGCCTCGCTGCAGCGGTTCACGGACCAATGGCCGGGCCCATCACTGGCCGAACTGCCCGAAGAAGTTGCCGAAACATTTGTCGAAGAAATGAAACGGATCTGCAAAAACAATCTGGATTGTCCGTAACAAGGGGCAAAGCGTGAAAACCTCTTCCTTCTCCCGGTTTCAATGATACTCCTGAACCAATCCCGCGATGGTGCGGCCGCCTGGCAGCAGGCCTGGCGCCTGCGCTGCTGCCCTCCCGACCACCTGCTGGTCGTCCCGCCCGTCCCGCAGCTGAACGAACACCTCACCATCTGTCCCTGGTGCCGCACATCCCTGGACGCGCCGGCCTGCCCGTTCCCCGGGCCAGTTCCCGCGCTTGCATCGGCCGCGGCCCCACTGCAACCCGGCCAGGTCCGCGCCGTCCGAGCGACCCTGGGCGACTGGGGGCCGAAAAGCCGCTATTACAATCCGCCCGCGGTGCTCGTCCTCGACCTGTCAGACAGCCACTCGGTGTTCGTCTGCCAGGTGTATGGGGACAACACCCTGGCCGGGCCGGAGGACATCCCGCTCGGGAACGACCTGGTCGGCTTTGCCGAACCCTGGAACACCTTCACCCTCATGCAGGACGACCTGGACACGCTCCTCGGCGAGGCCGACCTCGGCGTGGCAGCCGCTGTCCTGGAACAGCGGTCGCAACCGGAACCGGCCCTGCAGCCCGGCTCGCTCCTCTGGTTTTTCCGGCAGATGGAGGTGGAGACCGGTTACTTTTTTGCGCGCCTGGCCGTCTCCCGGCTCGTGGCCGCACACGACCGCGAGGCCGCCCCGGCAGCCGTTCCGCTCGATCCGGACAGGGTACAGCGCGCCCTCGAGCGGCTGCCGCTCCGCTTCATGCCTCCCGTTACGCCGCCCGCAACCCCGCTCGACCTGCTCGCCTGGGCCACCGCCGACGAACGACTGCTTCCCCTGGCAGCGGCCGACCCGCAACAAATCCATGCCCTGGTGTTCACGGTGGTCGATGGCGACATCACCTCGGTGGTGGCCGAGTCGCTGGCCCTGTCCTCCTGCGAGTACACCGACGGCGTGCTCACCATCACCGGCACGAGTCCGGCAACCAACAGCGACGGCCACTGCCACTGGCTGTTCTGGTGGCAGGCCGGCCACGACCTGGTGGGCGCCCTGCCGGGCCAGTCGGGATGGCGGGACGGGGTCTTCTGGGCCGCCTTTGCCCTGACCCCGGAACAGGCCGACCGGGTCGGCCACCTGGTTGTGCGCCTGTTGTGCCCAGCGACCCGATGAGCCTGTCCTTTGTCGGACACTGGCAACAGATCGGCGTTCTCCTTGAAGCGAACCCATCGATTGCCGCTCGTCGCCTCCGTCACCCCTGTCCGGCCCTGATGCCCGCCGGCCCGGAACTCGACAGGTTGCGGCACATCGCCAGCGCAGGCGGCCTCGAGCGGCTGTTCGACCTGCACTGTCTCACCAGCCTGGTCCTGGCCACCCGCACACGCCCGGTGGACGATAAACGGCTGGTCGCAATCATGGCCACCCTCTGCCCGGGCCATCCACCCGGGGAGCTGTTGCGCATCCGCTGGCTCTGCGTGCCCGTGCTCACCGCCCAGGAGCAGCGGGGCGCGGTGACCTGGTTCATGCTCGGCCAGGTGACCGGCCGGGGTAACCTCGTCTGCGCCGGACGCCCCCTGCCGAAAGACGACAGCATGCAGGCCATGCGCCTGACCGTGGAGATCGTTCGCCATCAGGCCCCGGGGCTCGACTCCGGTTTTGTCACCTGGCCCCTGCAGCACGAGGGTGAGCCACCGGTTTGCGGCGGTTCGCTCGCGCTCCCCTTTGCCCTTGGCCTGCGGCTGCTTGCCGCCGGTCATGCCTGGCCGACAGGGGTGTTCGCCAGCGGCGGTCTAGGGGTGAACGGCCGGGTTCTGCCGGTCAGCGGCGAGCGGGAAAAACACCGCGCGGTGCGACAGCAGATGCGCGGACTGCTCCTGCCTGACACCGGCCTGGCGGGCGAGGTCGGTGGCGCCCAGGTCCACCGGTGCGCCACCCTGGATGAGGCCTGGTTCGTACTACACTGCCTGCACAGTGATCTCGACCCGGCCCGGCTGCAGGAATACCGGGCCTGCCTGCTCAACCCGGAACTGTTCCTGCACCGGTTCGCGGAGCTGCCCGCCGCCCTGTTCGCTTTCCCGGAAGGCCATCGTCTGCTGGAGCGGATCACCGCCGAGCGACATCAGCATCTTCGCCTGCTCGCCGACTGCCTGGCGGCCAGCATCGCCACCCCGGAAAAGGCGGCCCTGCTGGCGGACCTGTTCCAGCCGGAGGAGGTGCGGCAGATCGCCGCGGGTGACAGCGAGGAGGAAGAAGACGCCCATCGCTGGTGCGTGGCCCGTATCGCCCATGGCAACCGCCAGGGAACGATCGAGGCGAACCGGCCCTGGCTGGACCTGGCCCGGGGACTGAACGGCGAAGTGAGTGACGAGGAGACCGGCGACCTGGCCAATCACGCCTGCATCACCGGGCGATTCAACCGTTACCGCTTCCGCCCCGAGCCGCCGGAGGGGTTCGCCCGCGCGCTGACGATTGAGGAGCGGCGCCACCGGGTAAGCCCGCGTGCCAATCGGCTGCTGGGCGCCATGTACGGCACCCTGGCCCAGAACTACGGCTTCTGTGGCCCGTCCTGGCACCACGAACTGGAGCGCTGCATCGACCTGGCAACAGAGGCCTTTGGCCGCAGGTACCGCGGAGAGCGGGTGCGGCTCATTGCCTACAGGATCCAGGCGCTACTCGATGCGGACCGACTCGACGAAGTCATTGCGATGCTGCCCGGTTACCTTGGCCTGCCGGCCGCCAACGAGCCCGGACAGTGGATCGCCGCGGTGACCCGGCCCGATCAGGCCGGCGACGAACACCAGCCGTTCCGGACGGCCATTGTCTGCCGGTTGCTGGTCGAGTTGGCCCTGCACCGCGGCCAGCTGGTGCAGACGGATTCGCTCGATCGCCTGACCGCCTGCCTGCCGGCCCGGCTCGCCCATCCCTGGCAACTGGTCGCGTACAACCTGGGCCGGCTGCTGCTCGTCGCGGACCGACCCGATCAGGCCGAACAGCTGCTGCGGCGGTCGCTTTCCGCCTGCCTCCAGGGAGGCGAGACCATGCGCGCCATGGGCCTGCTGCCCCTGTCCGTGCTGGCGGTCTGCGACCTCTATCAACCGCAGGACGAGGCGGCCGGCGCATCGATTCTGGCCATGATCCGGGCCAGCACACTGCTCGACCGCGAGCATTTCCGCCCGATTGTCGAACCGACGGAGACAATCCAGGCGCTGCGGGAGGTTGCCGCCAACCCGGGGCGATATTTTCCGTTCAGCTATCGATAAAAAAAATCAGCGTCCGACAAAAACGGCCGATCCTGTCCGTAACGACTGGTAGAGGAAAGATCACCGAACACGCCGACGCCAGGCCCGGACTCCGAACCCACGATTGACCAAGGACAACCATGCTCAGACTTTTTCTGTTTTTCAACCACACCATCACGCCCCAGCAGCTGACCCAGGCCAGGCTCGAACTGGGGGTGACAGAGGTCGTGCAGCCGCCGGCCGAACTGAGCCGGCGCTGGGCCAACGTGCCACCGGCCGAGGAACGGCTGCTGTCCTGGCTGCAGCCGGTGTTCGCCTGGCTGGATGAACAGGCCACGCCCGGCGATTTCGTGCTCGTCCAGGGCGAGTTTGGGGCCTGCTACCTGCTGGTCCGTCACGCCTTGGAGCGCGACCTGGTGCCGGTCTACTCGACCACCGAGCGCCACGCCCGCGAACAGCGCCTCCCGGACGGCCGGGTGCAACTCGAACACACCTTCGACCACGTCCGCTTCAGGCGGTACGGGGTGTGAGGGGAAAGAATAAGGAAACCTTA
>JAVEYP010000022.1:0-10751 GCA_034003445.1 Desulfobulbus sp. | reverse complement strand
CCTCCGGACAGATCCTCGCGGCAGCATCTTTGCTTTCAACTCGCATGTATATTCCTGTCATCACGACAGGAACAAGGCTTACAGACAGGGGGTCTGCACCTCATGAGATCACGCCCATGCCGGGCGTACACAGGGCGCTCGTTCGGGTGCAAACTATGCTGCACTTGGTTTGGACGTCACCGCCTGGCCGTTAGGCGCGCTCAGGAAGGACTTGGATAAAGCGCAAAAAAATGCGAAATGACGAGGAGGGCAACGAACATGTGGCAAGAGATCTGGAATACCGTTGTGTCGGAATTCTCTGATATCCCGGATGTGTCGCAGATTACACGTATCACACTACGCCTTCTGGTTGCTGCGATCCTTGGCGGTTCATTGGGGTATGAGCGTGAGCATCATGGCAAGAGCGCGGGGGTGCGAACGCATATGCTGGTTGCCATCGGGGCGGCGCTCTTCGTCCTTATTCCCCAACAAGCCGGGGTATCAAGCTCAGATTTAACACGAGTATTGCAGGGTCTGGTCACCGGGGTCGGGTTCCTTGGAGCGGGAACCATAATTTTGAAATCAAAACAAAAGGAAGTTCAGGGATTGACGACGGCGGCAGGCATATGGGTAACGGCAGCAATCGGCTTGGCTGCCGGAATGGGACGAGAATCGACCGCCATCCTGAGCACTCTTATAGCCTTATTCATCCTTGCCGCAGTTCCCTGGATCGTACAAGACAAAAAGGAGGAAAAGAGTGAAGCAAAGGAGCGCAACAGCCCGCCTAACCCTGCATCCGAGCGGGACGTGTCATAAGAGCGACGCGCTCCTCAATTTGAGCGTTAGATACCACGCATGCTAACTGAGCGGCAACAAACCTCAGGACGCGGACTCACCGCAATCTTCGAGTAGCGGCTGAGCTGCCCACGCTGTCCCGGGCACCACGAAGAAGGATCTCTGTCCCTGTTTCTTGGGGTGCCCACCCCTCACCAAACCAAGGGCGCCAGGCATCTGGCAACATCAGCGGGACGATCCAACCGCTTCAAATATCTACGAAACAACCTTCACAACTGACGTCATGTCCTAGGATCAGGTATTCAATCCAGATCTATTAGATAGTCAGGCTCACATAAAATTAAAGATGACCTATTTATATTTGGCCATAGCGATCATTGCAGAAGTTACCGCAACTACGGCCTTAAAAGCATCAGAAGAATTTACCAGGATAACTCCAAGCGTAGTTGTTATCCTCGGATATGGTGTTGCTTTTTACTTCATGACTCTTGTCCTAAGGGACATCCCGATAGGCATAACGTATGCTATTTGGTCTGGTCTTGGCATAGTACTGGTGACAATCATTGGTTTTTTTTTCTACAAGCAAACTCTAGATATACCGGCAATTATAGGAATTAGTTTAATTGTTTCAGGAGTGATAGTAATCAATGTATTCTCTAATATTACTAGTCATTAAATTTAATAAACAGTTCAAGAGTGGCCTCCGCTTTGCTGCGGTCGGTTAACTCGAACGTTAGACCGCATACTAACAAAACGGAAACTCATGTGAAAACCATCGTCCCCTTGGCATTCGCTTCAATTCTGCTCGTTTCTGGCTGCGCAAGCTCTCCGCAAGATAAAATGGACGCCCAAACGCCTGTGACAGCACCGCTAACAACCTTCGCACATAACTATCAGTGCGAGAGCGGCGAAATGGTTGCTGCAATCTACCCCTCCACAGACTCGGCCACGATCCAATACAAGGGGAGTTACTACAACATGCAGAACGCGGTTTCTGGCAGTGGTTCACGCTACGTTGGTGGCGAGTTGGAGTGGTGGACAAAGGGTTCTGGCTGCGGATCCAAGGGCATCCTTTTCCACCACATGGCTGATGGCACTTCTGGTGAAAGCATCGAGGATTGCACAGGGTTGTGAGTGTGTTCTAGCAAAAAAAATGCAGCGGATCGCTCATGCGCCCGCTGATTTTCAACGTTATAAGGATATCCCTTTTTACTCTCACAACAGTCATCACCAACAACCGAGGTTGTCATGAAAATAGGTGTTATCGGCTTGCCCCAGACCGGCAAGTAAACACTTTTCCAGGCACTGACCGGCCACCAACTGAGCGAAACAGCCGGCCCGCCCAAGCTCATCCCCGGCACGGTCAATCAGGTGGACCCACTGCGCGATGTTGAGACGGTTAACGCCGAACCGCCCCTCCACGACCAGGCTTCCCTCGAAAATCCTTATTTTGTCCGTTATTAAAAACGTTTGACTAAAAGACAAGAATGACAAGTCCATGGGCCTTATCCTTACTGGTAGGTTTCGGCGGATTCGCGGGCTCGGTCGCCCGGTACGGGCTGAGCGTTACCTCGCAACGGTTGTCCCTTAACTGGCCGATTGGAACGCTTGCCGCAAACGTGCTCGGGTGCCTCGTTATTGGCATCCTCACAGGGCTGTCTGCTCGCGGCGAGACCATGACCCCCGAGATGCGTCTCGCCCTGACGACTGGATTCTGCGGCGGCTTTACGACTATGTCGTCCATGGTGTATGAAACCGCCGAGATGTTGCGCGCCAGCGAATACCTGCATGCCACAGTGTACGCGGCGGGAACGTTTCTTTTCTCCATGGCCGCCTTTGCTGCGGGGGTCATGGCTGTCAATATCCTCGGTAAGATTGGAGGTGGCTTGTGGAGTTAAAAGCAGAGGCCAAACTGTTGCGGATCTTCCTGGGCGAAGCCGACAAGGTGCAACACACGGCCCTTTACGAAGTCATCGTACGAGAGGCCAGGAAAATGGAGTTGGCCGGAGCAACCGTCTGGCGTGGCATCATGGGATATGGCCGTACCAGTCGCATCCGCACGTCAAGAATCCTTGATCTCTCCACAGACCTGCCGCTCATTGTCGAGATTGCCGACGAGGAGGAGAAAATCAACCGCTTCCTTCCGATCCTCCACGATCTGTTTGAGTCGGCTCAATGCGGTGGCTTAGTGACGGTGGAGAATGTCCAGGTCATCAAGTATCGTGTCGGAAAAAATAAAGAATAGTCCAACCAGGGAGTGCAGGCGACGCGGTGACCCGCGTACCTGAGTCTTGCCGTTCGTTCCTAGCTAAAATGGGGCCAGATGTGCTTGCGCCATTCCATCCGCGTCCCCCCAGGGCGCCTTACTGACCTGAAGTCAGTCACCCACAACAGTCGTCACCAACAACAGAGGTTGTCATGAAAATAGGTATTATCGGCTTGCCCCAGACCGGCAAGAAAACCCTTTTCCAGGTACTGACCGGCCACCAACTCAGCGAAACAGCCGGTCCGCCCAAGCCCATCCCCGGCACGGCCGACCTGGTGGACCAGCGGTTCGACCGGCTGATGACCATGTATCAGCCCAAAAAGGTATCGCGGGCGCGCCTTGAGCTGGTGCTCCTGCCCAAGATGGAACAGGAGGCTATTGCCCGCGGCGATATTTTCCGCGACATCAGTGATGTCGATGCCCTGTGCCACGTGGTGCGCGCTTTCGAGGACGAGTCGGTCTACCATGAGGCCGGCTCGGTGGACCCGCTGCGCGATGTTGAGATGGTCAACGCTGAACTGCTCCTCCACGACCAGGTGTTCCTGGAAAAGCGGGTCGAACGGCTGGAAGCGGCTGTGAAGAAGATAAAGGACGAACGGCAGCAAAAGGAATTGGATTTGCTTCGGCGCCTGCAGGCCCAGCTCGAGGACGAAGCGCCGCTGCGCCTGCTCGCGCTCACGGACGACGAGGACCTGCTCATCCGCAGCTATCCGTTGATCACCCGCAAGGAGATGCTCCTGGCCTTTAATGTGGACGAAGACAGCCTGGGCGATGCCAGCCTGCTGGAACGGGTCGGCGAACTGTGTCGCAACAACGGCATGGAGGCCATGATCGTGTCGGCCAAGGTGGAATCGGAAATCGCCCTGCTCGACAGCGAGGAGGAGCGGCAGGCCTTTCTCCAGGATCTGGGCATCAAGGAACCGGCCCTGGAGGTGCTGGGCGGGCTGTGTCTCAAGGCGCTTGGCCAGATTTCCTTCTTTACCGTGGGCAAGGAAGAGGTGCACCAGTGGCTGGTGCGGGTGAATTCGCCGGCGCCAGTGGCTGCCGGGGTTATCCACAGCGACTTGCAGAAAGGGTTTATTCGGGCAGAGGTGATAAAATATGACGAGCTGATCGCCTACGGCAGTGAGGCTGAGCTGAAAAAGGTGGGCAAGCTCTCTGTGCAGGGCAAGGACTATATTGTAGTGGATGGCGACATCCTGAACATCCGCTTTAATGTCTGAGCAGGCCGTGCCCTAGGCTGGCTTGAGGAAGGAAAGGAAGTCAAGCTGTACTGGCACAATCAAATGAATCCAGAAGGAGCAGGTTGGCACCGAACAATTCAGTGAAGCCGAATCCGCTTCGTGACCCGGCTTCATTCAGGTATTCGACGGGAGCAGGCTGAGTCAGCAAACGCCCCTGTGCTTCGATCCTTATAGTGTTTGCGATTCCTGCTCTGCCGGAGAAGGGACGTAGACCAAAAGTGAAACCCGCTCGCGACACACTCGGCTGACAAGAGAGAGGATGCGTTTGTGGCTCAACAGGCAACTGAACTCCGCTACGCTGTCCGCTTGCGCGTAGTCCTCAAGTATTTCGGTCAACTGTGCCTCGTGCTCGCTGCACTGACGCTGGTGCCGCTGGTGGTGGCGGTGGCTTTTGGCGAGACGGCCACCAGCCTACGCTATGGCCTGTTGATCGGCGGGCTCGTTATCGTGGGTGCCGGCCTGGGTCGGCTGCGCGTTCCTGCCATGGTCCAGGCCAATGAAGCCATGGTTGTGGTCGCTCTCATTTTCCTCTGCACACCGCTGGTAATGTCCTACCCGATGATGGCCGCGGGCATGGGTTTTCTCGACGCATTCTTCGAAGCCATCTCCGGGGTGACCACCACTGGGCTGAGCACCAAGGAAACCCTTGTGGACGCGCCAGCGTCCTTCCTTTTTGCGCGGTCATGGATGCAGTGGTATGGCGGTCTGGGCATCCTGGTCTTTTCCCTGGCCCTTGTTCTACATCCTGGGCTCGCGGCCAAGGGTCTGACGGCCACGGAGGCCGAAAGCGACGATTTAGTTGGTGGCACCCGGGCCCACGCCCGGCAAATCCTGGAAGTCTATGCTCTGTTGACCGTGCTGGGCATTGTCGGTTGCTGGGCAGTGGGCGTTGGCTTGCTCGACGCCCTGCACTATACCTTCGCAGCGGTCTCCACCGGGGGGTTTGCCCCCAGTGACAGCAGCCTGGCCAGTTTCGGCTGGCCCGCCCAGGCCTGGATTTCCCTGCTCTGCCTCGCCGCAGCCGTGCCGTTGACCTTTTATCCCCGGATGTTCCAGGAGAATCGGCGCGGGGCCCTAGAACGTCTACAGGTTCTGGCTCTCCTCCTGGCTCTCCTGGTTGTTTCGCTGGCAGTGGGGGCAACCATGCGCTGGAGTGGTGGCCTAACGTGGTCGCAGGTCCTCCATAATGCACCCCTGTTCGCCTTTTCAGCGCAGACAACCGCGGGTTTTTCCTCAATGTCCTGCGCCGAACTTGATGCAGGTTCGAAGCTGGTCCTCATCTTGTCGATGCTGGTGGGCGGCGGCGTGGGGTCGACGGCGGGTGGCATTAAGGTGTTGCGGCTGTTCATCGCGATCAGTGTCTTGCGTGTGGTTGTGCTGCGCACCTGTCTGCCGAAACACACCGTCCTCGAACCGCGCCTGGCAGGGCGCCAGGTGCAAGACGCTCAGATCCGCACGGCCCTGCTGCTCATCCTGCTCTTTGTGACGGTGGTCGCCCTGTCCTGGCTGCCCTTTGTGGCCATGGGGTTTGATCCCCTTGATTCGTTGTTTGAAGTGGTTTCTGCAACGGGGACCGTGGGGCTTTCCGCGGGGCTCAGCAGTCCCACCTTGCCCGCCGTGCTCAAGGGGGTTTTATGCGTTGATATGCTGATGGGCAGGCTGGAAATTATCGCCTGGTTAGTGATGCTCTACCCCGGGACATGGTTTGGCAGGAGAATGGAGGATCTATGAGAATTGTCTTTATTGGTGGTGGTAAAACAACCGTTGAAACGGCTAAAGCTCTCATCGAAAAAGATCACGAAGTCATCATCATCGAGAACGACAAGGCCAAGATCGATGAAATATCCCAAGACCTGGATTGCAGCTTTCTGCAAGGCGATGGCAGTCAGCCAAAGATCCTGAGCGAGGTCAGTCCCGCCCACACCGACTTCCTCTTTTGTTTTACCAATAGCGACCAAGTCAATGTTATTGCCAGCCTGGTCGGCCGCTCCCTTGGTTTTAAACGCGTGATAACCAGCATCGGCGATTCGCAGTTTGAGGGCATCTGCCATGAACTGGGCCTGAAGGACACGATCATTCCCTCCCGCACCATTGGTCGTTACCTGGAGGACATGGTAGCGGGCGGCGAGAATGTTGAGCTCTCCACGGTGCTGCAGGACGAGGCCCGTTTTTTCACCTTGATTGCCAAGGAGGAAGAGGCGGTGTCGGCCCAGGATCTGGGCTTGCCGAGCGATGCCAAGGTGATCTGCTTTTACCGTGAGGGCAAGTTTTTCCTTGCCGGAAAAGACACCACCTTCCGCATTGGCGACGAGATTGTGATTCTCACCCACAGTAAAAACATGCCGGCCCTGCAGGAACGCTGGCTGCCGAAACCTCTACCGGAAGGAGTGGCAGATTCGGCGTCAAACAAAAACGAGGAGTTGCTTGAGGATTCCAGCGCTGAGCCGAATGAACCGAACTTTTGATGAGATCATGCACATGATGCGTAGGGGGGCTGTGAGCCCAGGGAAGGCCTACGCTGGGGAAATCAGGCCGTTCCTCAGAAACGGGTCGATCTGCTGATACCCCTGTTATAACGGATTGCCCGTCCTCTTCAAGCTGGCCTATCTCTCTGTCACCACCCTATTCCACCGTCATGAGGGAAAAAACCCCCTAAAATGGACCAAATTAATATCCACTATTACAAAACAAAGATCGGAGAGTTGATACTTGGTTCGTTTAACAACAAGCTTTGCCTTCTTGACTTCAGATATAGGAAAATGAGAACAACCATTGATAATAGAATAAAAACAGGGCTCAAGGCTTATTTTGTGGAACAGGATGATGAAATTTTAGAAAAAACAAGAAAACAAATTGACGAGTATCTTCATGGTGAAAGAAATAATTTTGATATCCCGTTGTTGATGGTAGGAACTGATTTTCAAAAGAGTGTTTGGAATGCACTATTGAGAGTCAGCTATGGGACGACCTCTACCTATTCGCAACTGGCAATTGATATCAATAAGGACAAATCTGTTCGAGCAATTGCCAGTGCAAATGGAGCAAATGCAATCAGTTTGATCATTCCTTGTCACCGGATAATTGGAAAAAACGGCGAGTTGGTCGGTTATGGGGGAGGATTGGCTGTAAAGAAGCGGCTGATTCAACTGGAGCAAAACACAACCATCCTGGAAAATTATGGAGATAGTTCAAAGAGTAAGCTGCTGAAAAATGACGACATGGCTTGTAAAGCCTGAAACTTAGTCCACTATGGATGCACTCGGACAGCAAAAAAATCTACTCAAAGAGTAGTGAAAAAGATTTCACCAAACCTCAAATTTTTCTGCACTGATTTATAAGAAGAGGTGCACTTTGTTGGTGGCACTGGTCCCTAGCTTGGCATCAACAGATGCGTATGTATTTGTTTTAATTACAGACAAGGAGAAACATCATGGCATCGAAAATGGCGCTGATCATCATTGATATGCAGAACGACTTTGCACTCCCTGGCGCTCCCATGTGTGTGGCCGGGGCCATGGCAGTACTTCCGAATATCAAACAGGTCTTGGCTCACTTCCGTAAAAAATCTCTTCCCGTGTTTCATGTGGTGCGTGAATATCGGGCGGATGGAAGCGACATAGAAGGGACCAGGCTGCCTGGGTTTCTCTCAAAAGAATCGTACTGCGTGCCAGACACCAAGGGGTGCGCGATTGTGCAAGGGCTTGAGCCGTTACCAAACGAATATCGAATCGTCAAAAATCGGTTCAGCGCCTTTATGCACACCGAACTGGATTTTATGCTGCGCAGGTTGGAGATACGGGACATCGCCGTCTGCGGCATCCAGTATCCCAACTGCATCCGGGCAAGCATCTTTGATGGTGTGTCCCTTGGCTACAATGTGACGCTGATTAAAGATGCGGCTGGCGCGCAGACCGAAGAAATTGCCCAGGCTAACATTCTCGACATCGCCAATATTGGGGTGAGATGCGTCACCACGGAAGAGATTCTCGCTGATTGACAGTGGATTTCTCCTTTACAGAGCGACAAGCCCGTTGCAGGACTCGCTTGCCAACAGGAAGCTCCACCCATCGCTGCAGACGGTTACTCTCGTAGCAGCGATTAGCGCCGCCAAAATCGGACATTCGGGGAAGTTCATACCATGGAGCAGTTGAACACCTTTTTCGCCGCAGCCAGCGCGCATGTCTGGGGAGCGCCCCTGCTGGTGCTGCTGGTCGGCACGGGTATCCTGCTGACTGTCCGCCTGCGGGGCATTCAGGTGACCATGCTCGGGCGCGCCCTGCGCGCAACTTTTTCTCGCTCCAAGAAGAACGAGCCCGGCGATATCAGCCATTTCAAGGCCCTGATGATCGCCCTGGCGGCCACCATCGGTACCGGCAACATCATCGGCGTGGCCACTGCCCTCTCCGTTGGCGGTCCTGGAGCCCTGTTCTGGATGTGGATTACCGCCGCAGTAGGCATGGCGACCAAGTACGGTGAGGGCGTGCTAGCGGTCAAATACCGGGTGGTCGACAAAAACGGCGAGATGGCCGGCGGGCCGATGTACTACCTGGAGCGCGGCCTGGGCCAGAAGTGGCTCGGTGTGCTGTTCGCGCTGTTCGGCTCCATTGCCGCCTTTGGTATCGGCAACATGGTGCAGGCTAACGCTGTGTCCGGCAACCTGCGGGAAGCGCTCGGGATCGACCCGGTAGTCACCGGCGCGGTGCTGGCGCTGTGCACCGGGGCGGTGATCATTGGCGGCGTGAAGAAGATCGGCAGTGTCGCTGCGATTATGGTCCCGGTCATGGCCGTGTTCTACGTCTGCGGCTGTCTGATCATCCTCTTGCGTTTCGCAGGCGAGGTGCCGGGCGCGTTCGCCCTGGTCCTGCGGGACGCCTTCACCGGCACTGCGGCCACCGGCGGCTTCCTCGGCGGGACCGTCATGATCGCCATCCAGAAGGGTGTCTCCCGTGGCGTCTTCTCCAACGAATCGGGTCTTGGCAGCGCGCCCATCGCCGCCGCTGCCGCCAAAACAAACGAACCCTGTGAGCAGGCGCTCGTGTCCATGACCGGCACCTTTATCGACACCATCGTCATCTGCACCATGACCGGCCTGGTGCTCATTGTCACCGACGTCTGGCACTCCGGGCAAGATGCTGCCGCGCTCACCAAATCGGCCTTTGATAGTGGCCTACCCGGCAACGCTGGCGGTTTTATCGTCTCCTTTGGCATCATCTTCTTCGCCTATTCAACCATTCTCGGCTGGGCCTATTACGGCGAAAAATGCATGGAATATCTGCTCGGGGTACGGGCCCTGCTGCCCTACCGCCTGGCCTTCTCGGCCTGCGTTGCGGTCGGCGCAACCATCAAACTCGACCTGGTGTGGAATTTCGCCGACGTGATGAACGGCCTCATGGCCGTTCCCAACCTCATCGGCCTGCTCGGACTATCGGGCGTGATCGTGGCCGAGACAAACCGCTTTCTCGCAGGCAAACCGGCATCGCAGCTGGAGATGATCATCCCACCGACGACGTAGCGGTGCGGTTCGGCGCGAACCCGCGCCGTGACCAGCAGGGTGCACGCCTCCCCTCCCCTGTTGCAATCCTCCTGTATATTGCCACTGCGCCACGCAGCGGATACGGCATCCGCCCCCGGAGAGCCAACCTGCATCTTACCGTTGCCAATCATAGACGAGACAGGTACTTATAGGGGAAGCTTCTGCGCCCGGGTCCGATCGACACCAAGGCTCCGCTCTCGGATATTCAGGCCGACCGCATTAAACGGCGGGCTGGCCTCGCATCGTGACCCGCCAATCCAACCCAAGGAGGACAAAAAATGGACGACAAATCAATCACCGTCACCTGCCCCAAATGCGGCATCAAGATCACCAACACAGTGAGCTGGTTCAAGAAGCCGGGCGCTTGCTGCGCGGGCTGCCAGCTGCGGCTCTCCACCGAAAGGTTCCGCCACGCCATCGATCTTGCGGAAAAAGCGGCCTGAGCCACAGCCCGCTGCCCATCCACTTGAAGGATAGACCGATAAAAATCCCTGCTGATCGCGCCTTGCTCGACCGCCTGCGTTCTCGCCTACGCTGGCACCCCCGTGCCGGTGGCCAAGGCGCTGGCAGCAATCCTCTCCGCGATTTGCAGCTTTTTTGCAGCGCCACACCTCGCCAGGGGAAAGGACGCGAGCGTCAATTGGACCAAAGGCGAGGTGCTTGTCCCGGACAAGGCCATCCGGTCCGAAGTAGGCGTGGTCGCGGACGGCACCATTCTTGATGTGGACTAAGGACGATAAAGGGCAGCGCCTGATCCAGGCGGCCTAGCGGACGCGGCACACACCGCGGCGCCCGCCGTCGCAAACGACAAAGCCCCGGACCGTATGAAGGTCCGGGGTTTTTTTTATGATCGGCGACGGACTGGCCAGCATTCAAAAAAGGTAAGGCTATCTAGAAGTTCGCTGCTCTCAAGAGCAAGGTAACACAGGCACCG